>JAGKQJ010000200.1 GCA_017898095.1 Bacillaceae bacterium Marseille-Q3522
GTATATTATTTTCGTGTAATGTATGAAAAAATCCTTCTCTCTTTTCAAAAAAAATTACGAAAGAAGGATCGATTTGGAAATAATGGTTAATAGCTTTGACAGTTTCTGATTTCACTCATTTTTATTAAGGGAAGCTGTCAGCTGATCCACCGCTTTTTCAATGGCTGTAAGCTCCTTTTGGATCGCCTCTTGATGCGGCCTGATATCTGCTTTCCAATCAGCAAGCAGCATTTTCATATCGGAAATAAAGGCGGCAATAACCGTTTTACTCTCTCCTGTAGCGGCTTTAGCAGCTTCCATTAAAGAAAAGATATTCGCTTTTAGCTCTTGAATTTGTTTCAGCCATATATCTTTATTACGCAACAGATTCTGTCTTGTTTTTTGTCCGGAAGCGGGAGCGTTCAGTAACACGCTAATCCCGGCAACAACGCTTCCGGCAATAATTCCGAGGAGAAAAGACTTTGCTTTCACTTGTTCCACCCCATTTCAAAGAAAAATTAAAACTAATTATCATTAGGTTGAGCTAAACTTTAGGGATCGGATAGAAACTTTACTTCACAAAAGTGAATGGATCTTTCATAGTTGTCTGATTGAAAATCGGGCATATGATTTGCTTTACCAAAGCGGAGTCACTTATGAATATTGATTTTTGAATTTTTCCATAAATGAGCCGAGTGCTTCTACATGTTCAAGCGGAACCGCATTATAAATCGATGCCCGGCACCCCCCGACTGAACGATGCCCATTTAAACCGACAAATCCGCTTTCTTTGGCTTCTGCAAGGAATTTTTCCGTTATTTCAGTAGAAGGGAGGGTGAATGTAACATTCATGTTAGAACGGCTGTCTATTTCTGCATGACCACGATAGAATCCGTGACTGTTGTCGATCATTTCATATAAGAGATCGGCTTTTTGCTGATTTATTTTTTCAATTTCTCCGATACCGCCGTAATTTTCCACCCATTGCAGCACAAGAGAGAGCATATAGATCGAAAAAGTTGGCGGTGTATTATAAAGAGAGTTGCTTGCTGCATATGTTTGATATTGCAGCATCGTCGGCACGGAATCAATTTCTTGTTTTAACAGGTCTTTTTTTATAATAACGACGGTTACTCCGGAAGGACCAAGATTTTTTTGTGCTCCTGCATAAATGAGAGCAAATTGATTTATATCAATCTTTTTGCTTAAAATATCACTTGACATATCAGCAATAAGAGGAATTGCATGGGTATCAGGAAAGTGTTTCCATTGCGTTCCGAAAATGGTATTATTGCTTGTGATATGTAAATACGCTGCATTTTCGAGCTGAGTAATCTCCTCATAATGAGGAATAGTACGGTATCCTCCTTCTTTTGCAGAAGCGAAAACAGCAGTCTTGCCAATTTTTTTTCCTTCTTTTAATGCCTTTTCCGACCATGAACCTGTTAAAATATAGTAGGCAATTTTGTTTCCGGTTAGCAAATTCATCGGAACCATGGAAAATTGCAGGCTTGCCCCGCCCTGAAGAAATAAAACTTCATAATCGTCGTTAATGTTCATTAATTTTCGCAGTAAGGCCTGTCCATTATTGTGAATCTGTTCATATGTTTTACTGCGGTGACTCAGTTCCATGACAGACATACCGGTATTTTGATAGTTTATAAATCCTTTTTTTGCCTCTTCTAAAGCCCATTCCGGAAGGGCGGCAGGACCGGGATTAAAGTTAATTGCGCGTTTCATTATTTTTTCCTCTCCGTTCACTAGACTGCTGTAATGGTGTATTTTTTGCAATGATGCTAAGGAATAAGTGTAGCGGGATGTTGTTTCCTTTGTCCGTTGCTAATCGCTTTTCCAGTTCATACTATAAAGTGAAACTTCTATTGAAAGAAGTTTCACTGTCATGCCCACTTATGGCGATTAATCGATATTTTGGTTAATCAGCGAGGCAATTTTTTGCAGCTCTTCCTGACTGTAATCGTCTTGATGCGTTTTCCAGACAGCCCCGAATCCGTCACCTTTTCCGTAACGGGGAATGAGATGAATATGGTAGTGGAAGACAGACTGTCCGGCAACTTCGCCATTATTGTTTAGCATATTTAATCCGATAGGCTGAAAAGCAGTTTTTATTCCATTGGCGATTTTTGGGACAGCAGCAAATAAATTTTTTGCAATCTCCGGTGTCAGCGCATAAATATTCTCCTTATGTATTTTAGGAATTACCAAGGTATGTCCTTTCGTTACTTGGCTTAAATCAAGAAATGCAAAAACGTGCTCATCTTCATAAACCTTCGCAGCCGGGATTTCTCCATTGGCAATTTTACAAAAAATACAATCACTCATTTTTCCTTTGCCCCTTTCTAAAACAATTTTGTCACTATTTTATCACACAATTACGCTCAATTGTTAAAGTGTTTTACAAGAAAAGAGAACGGCAGGAACCTTTCGGTAGCCTGCCGTTTCTTGAAGGAGAATGCCCGTAATATTACGTCTAAATCAAGGAGTACTCTGCGATAAACACCTCATTTTTTAATGATGTGCCATTCGTTTCAAGAGACTTTGATCTATTTTCTCTAATCACTTTTAATAAAGCGAATGAGTGTTTAGATCAAACGGATTAAAATGAACGTTTCTCGTGCACTCTAACCAGCTCCCCGCTGTTTTTTGAAAAGGTTCTTCTCACTTGTTTTATTTGTATCTTCCTTATAAAGGAAGCCAAATTTGTCGAATATGATCAACATTCAAATGAGAAGTTGCAATGGTTTTGGAATTGCTTCTTTTCGATTTTTTTTGCAAGACGTATCGGAGCTTAAATTGAATGATAAAAGTCTTTCACAGACACCTCATTTCAATTGTTGATGAAGGATTTTCATCAAGCTATTTCCCCTTCGTAGATTAGAATGTGCAGAGTCCGCCTTTTATATTCATTTTTTAAAAAAATTTTTTTCACCGCCAAAGCACCCGAAAATACTGCTCTGTTTTCAACATTTAGGGAGGTTATTCATTAAGGGAACTGAATTGCTTTTGAAAAGAGGATTCACTATGGACCGCGGAAATTACGTGGCAAAACTGGACAAGCTGCTATATTTTTCTTTAAAATATAAGTATTATCAACGGAAGGACGTTTTGTATGTCATTATTAAAAATTGCAAATGTTACTGGCGGATATACGAAAAATCCGGTATTGAAAGATGTATCATTTGAGGTAAATGAACGGGAATTAGTGGGCTTGATTGGATTAAACGGCGCAGGAAAAAGTACGATTATCAAACATATCATTGGGTTGATGGAACCATTTAAAGGCGAAATTTCGATTCGGGAAAATAAAATTGACATAGACCGTGAAGCGTACCAGAAAAATTTTTCCTTTGTTCCGGAAACACCAATTTTATATGACGAGCTGACATTAGAGGAACATTTAAAACTAACGGCAATGGCTTACGGTTTAAGTGAAGAAACGTATAAGGCCCGGATTGGCCCTTTGCTTGCGGAATTCCGGATGCAAAAACGCTTAAAATGGTTTCCGGCTCATTTTTCAAAAGGGATGAAACAGAAAGTAATGATTATGTGTGCTTTTCTTATCCAACCGTCTCTTTATATCGTCGATGAACCTTTCGTCGGGTTGGATCCTTTAGGTATTCAGTCTCTTTTGGATTTAATGAAAAAAATGAAGGAGAAGGGTGCTGGAATTCTTATGTCTACCCACATTTTGGCAACAGCGGAACGATATTGTGACCGCTTTGTTATTTTACACGAGGGCAGGGTACGGGCAAAAGGAACGCTTGAAGAGCTGCAACGTGAATTTTCCATGCCCGGTGCGACACTTGACGATCTTTATATCGTCCTAACAAAGGAAGAAGATTATGTTTAATGAAAAATTATTATGGAAAGAAAGACTGAATAAGTCAGCAAGGGAATATGCACGTTATCTGCGTTATATTTTCAATGGACATATGCTGATTGCATTGCTTTTTTTAGTCGGAACAGGTGCTTACTATTATCAGCAGTGGGTAAAAGGTCTTCCGGATGCTTTTCCAACTGCTTTTGTGATGGCGGTAATTGTGGCCGCTTTTGTTACATACAGTCCGATTTATACATTTTTGCTGGAAGCGGATCGTGTTTTTTTACTGCCCTTAGAAGAACAGCTTGCTCCTTATTTTAGAAAGGCGCTTATTTTCAGTTTTTTTATGCAATTGTATTTTTTGGTAATAAGTTTGGCGGTTGTGATGCCGTTGTATGCTCAGCGTCATCATGGAGACTATAGGAATTTTATTCTGTTTCTTTTGTTGATATTATTTGCAAAAGCGATCAATTTGTTAATCCGATGGGATATATTACGGTTTGTGGAAGTATCTGTACACCGAATCGATACGGTTATCCGTTTTCTGCTTAATGGTGTTTTTCTATATTTGTTATTCTCAGATGCCGCTTTTTTCTTCTTGCTTATCGTTGCAGTTATTTATATCGGCGTGTTTCTAATCTTTCATAATCAAGTAAAAGGGAAGGGGTTAAAATGGGAGCTTCTGATCGCATTTGAGGAACGGAGAATGATGGCTTTTTACAGACTGGCAAATTTATTTACGGATGTTCCTCAATTACGAAACCGGGTAAAAAGGCGGAAATGGCTCGATGGTATGCTGTCTTTTCTCCCTTTTGACCAGCGTCAGACATTTATGAATCTGTATTTCCGGTCTTTTTTACGCTCAGGGGATTATTTCGGCTTGTTTCTTCGTCTCATTATCATAGGTGGGGTTGTCCTTTATTTTATTATTCAGGGCATCGGGCAAATAATTTTTGTTCTGCTTTTGCTTTATTTAACGGGAGTTCAGCTGTTACCGCTGTGGAATCAGCATCAGTACAAGCTTTGGCTGCAATTATACCCGTTAAAAAATGCGTTGAAGCAAAAATCATTTCAGCAGTTATTATTCCGTTTATTAATTTGTGAGCTGTTGCTTCTTACCATTGCTATTTTGGTGAAAGGAGATATCCAAAACGGATTGCTGACAGTCATAATTGGAAGCATTTTTGCGTTCGGATTTGTTTATATATATTGTAATAAACGGCTTACAGGGCAATGAGATATCCGCTCTGTATAAGTGGTATATTGTCTGTGAGACACACCGTAATCAGCCGGTTGGATTTTCCGGGTTACTATTTTAATAAAGGGGCAGTTTATCCCCTGCCGAACATGATTTGTCTTACCTCCATTTTTGAGGCAGGGGTATTACTGCCCCTTAATCTGCGATAAAATCAAGAGAATTGCAAGCAAAGATGATAGAAGATTACGCAAGAGCGGGTTCGGTTCTTGATGTAAATGAAAAAGAGAGAAATAATGAAACAGCAAGCTCAGGAACTCGGGAAATCGGGAGGAGACTCTATCCCAGCTGATTAAAAAATCCCATCAACTTTACGCTTAGAGGGTGCGGTCTTAACCTTTCAAGGAAATAATGCCGGAGGTTAGAGTCAGAGTATGCTTTTGACATTGTAACCCTAATCTCCGTTATATTCTTATAACCTCACTGCCTCATTTGACTGATGTGTTTTTTGATACTCCAAAGCTGCCGAGACCAGCGTTTTTGCGGCAATCAGCATTGCTTTTTCATTAATATCAAATTTGGGATGATGGTGGGGATAACGGTTTTCCTCCGCTTCCGGCTGTGCCCCGGTAAAGAAGAATGCTCCTTTTACATGTTGAAGATAGTATGCAAAATCTTCGCCGGTCATTTCGGGATCTCCTTCATTCACGTATTCTACTTCAGGTACTTTTTTGGCACTGTCACGTAGCAAATGTGTTTCTTCTAAATGATTCACGACTGCAGGATAGCCTTTTAAATAATCATATTCATAAGTGCAATTTGCCGTATAACAGGTTCCTTTTATAACCCGTTCAATCTCTTCAATAATTTGCTCGCGAATTTCTTCATTAAACGTACGTACTGTACCTTTCAAAACAACCCGGTCTGCAATGACATTAAAGTTGTAATCACCGACAAATGAACCGATTGTAATAACTGCAGAATCAATTGGGTTAACTTTTCGGCTGACAATCTGTTGTAAATTGACGACAAGCTGAGAGGCGGTAACAATGGCGTCTTTTGACCTGTGAGGCTGTGCGCCGTGTCCGCCGTGGCCTTGAATCGTAATTTCGAACCTGTCTGAAGCAGCCATCATCGGCCCGACCCGGTAGTGAATGGTTCCTGTCGGCACCGAAGTCCATAAGTGTGTCCCAAAAATTACATCGACACCTTCCAGGCAACCTGCTTCGATCATCGTTTTAGCTCCGCCCGGTGCATTTTCTTCCGCATGCTGGTGAATAAAAACATAATTTCCCTCCAATGTATCTCTCAATTCATATATCGTTTTTGCCAACATCAGAAGGGAGGCAGTATGGCCGTCATGTCCGCAAGCATGCATTACACCAGGTATTAATGATTTATATGGTACATCTTTTTCATCTTGAATTGGCAAAGCATCGAAATCAGCCCTGAATGCAATCGTTTTTCCTGGCTTTTGTCCGTAAATTTTAGCAACAACTCCGTTGCCGCCGACTTGATCCTTTACTTCGACACCTAATTTTTCATAGAAAGTTTTTATGTAATTTGCAGTGTTAATTTCTTGAAAAGATAATTCCGGATGTTGATGTAAATACCTGCGTATCGATACCATCTCATCAAAGTAGCTGTCTAATTTTTCATAAAGGGGGTCTGCCAATTTCATACGCTTCCTTTCATAATTTTTTGAAAATAATATTTATTCGACTATTATAACATCTCAACACTTTTATGAAAAGAAATAATGATGAAATTTTCAAGATTTTTTATTTTTATTCATAATAAAAATAAAAACATCATTATTCATAAAAATTTTATACATTCAATGCCCTTTTATC
>JAGKQJ010000201.1 GCA_017898095.1 Bacillaceae bacterium Marseille-Q3522
ATATATATGTGTGGTACAGCTTGAAAGGGGGATTTAAGATGAATACAGCAAACTTACTAGAAAAATTTTCGCAAATCTTTCATACATCTGCTGAACGAATATTTTTTGCACCTGGAAGGATCAATTTAATCGGCGAACATACCGATTACAACGGTGGGCATGTGTTTCCTTGCGCCATCACCTACGGTACATATGCAGCAGCAGCAAAACGAAACGACAATCTCATTTCTGTCTATTCCTTGAACTTTCCGGAAAAAGGAGTCATTCGTTTTTCTTTAGAGGAAAAAAATTATCATAAAGGGGATGACTGGGCGAATTATCCGAAAGGGATGATCCGTTTTATAAAAGAAGCAGGCTATACTGTCGCAACCGGGATGGATATTCTTTTTTATGGAAATATACCAAACGGCGCCGGCCTTTCTTCTTCCGCTTCGATTGAACTGGTCACCGGAGTGGCAGTGGAAGGATTGTTTGATTTATCGATAAACCGCCTTGATTTAGTAAAAATCGGTAAAAAAGTGGAGAATGAATTTATCGGTGTCAACAGCGGAATTATGGATCAATTTGCAGTTGGCATGGGAAAAGCAGACCACGGCATTTTACTCGATTGTCTCACGCTAGCCTATCAATATGCGCCAATTGAACTCTCGCATCACAAAATCATCATTATGAATACAAATAAACGCCGCGAATTAGCCGATTCGAAGTATAATGAAAGACGGAGGGAGTGTGAGGAGGGATTAAAAGCATTGCAAAAAGTGATCAATATCTCTACACTTGGAGACGTGACGGAAGCGCAATGGCAAAAATCACATGATGCCATTTCCAGCAATATAATAAGAAAGAGGGTAAAGCATGCCGTTTATGAGAATCAGCGGACCTTGAAAGCCCTGGCTTCGCTACAAAAAGGCGATCTTAAAACCTTTGGCTTGTTAATGAATCAATCCCATATCTCTTTACGTGATGATTATGAAGTAACAGGGATAGAATTGGATACGATCGTGGAAGCAGCCTGGAAGCAGAAAGGTGTCATTGGTGCACGGATGACAGGTGCCGGTTTTGGAGGTTGTGCGATTGCAATTGTCGAAACGGAAGCAATGGATGCATTTATGGAAAATGTCGGGAAAACGTATAAAGAAAAAATCGGTTACGATGCAGCATTTTATGTTGCCGGCATCGGAGACGGTGCCAAAGAAATTGCCGTAATGGAGGAAAAAAAATGAGTATATTGGTGTTGGGCGGAGCAGGTTATATCGGATCTCACGCTGTTTATGGATTAATCGAAACAGGTTATGATGTCGTTGTCTTTGACAACTTAGAAACAGGGCATAAGGAAGCAATTCATAAAGATGCCGCTTTCTATAAAGGAGATATGCGCAATGCTGATGATTTGCGTAAAGTCTTTAAAAAGGAACAAATTGACGGTGTGATTCATTTTGCCGCGAATTCATTAGTCGGGGAATCAATGCAAAATCCATTAAAATATTATGATAACAATGTTCATGGCGCACAGGTGCTTTTGCAGGTGATGATTGAATCTAATGTCAAACATATCGTGTTTTCTTCGACTGCAGCGACATACGGGGAACCGAAAGAGGTGCCGATCACAGAAGTGTGTGTAACAAATCCTACGAATACATACGGGGAAACAAAGTTAGCAATGGAAAAAATGATGAAATGGTGCCATGTCGCCCATGGTATTGAATTTGTATCGCTCCGTTATTTCAATGTTGCCGGGGCACGCCATATAGGAGAAATTGGCGAAGACCATCACCCGGAAACCCATTTAATTCCGCTCGTACTTCAGGTGCCGCTTGGACAAAGAGAATTCATTTCTATTTTTGGCGACGATTACGATACACCGGACGGAACATGTATCCGTGACTATATTCACGTCGAGGATTTAATCGATGCCCATATTCTGGCGCTGCGTTATTTACAGAACGGGGGAAAGAGCGACATTTTTAATCTCGGATCAAGTCAGGGCTTTTCTGTCAAAGCGATTATTGATGCAGCACGTGACGTTACAAAGCATGAAATCCCGGCAAAAATTGCCTCGCGGCGCGCCGGAGATCCAAGTACCTTGATTGCTTCATCAGAAAAAGCGAAAAAAATACTGGGATGGCAGCCGAAAAGAACGGAAATCCGCCAGATTATTGAAGATGCCTGGAATTGGCACCAGGTGGCACCAACAGGCTACGAAAAATGAGGAGTGTTTTTCGTGAATATTTATGCAAATATAGATGGCCTTATTAAGCAGGCTATTGCAAAACAACTTATAGATGACGAAGACAAGATTTATGCAACGAACCGATTGTTGGCACTGCTTCATCTTCAGGAGATGAAGCAGTCTGCTTCACGAATCGAAGCGGAGATTCCGGATTTTGTCGAGCAGATTGTTGCGTATGGATGTGATATCGGCATCATCGAAGATGTTTTTCCTGAAAAAGAAAGCTTTGCCGCGCAAATCATGGATATTTTTCTTTCGATACCGTCGGAAATAAACCGGGTATTTTTTGAAAAGTACCGCCAAAATCCAAAAGCAGCAACGGATTTTTTTTATGCTTTAAGCAAACACAGTAATTACATTCAAACGAAGCGAATTGCGAAAAATATTCACTTTCAAACGAATACGGAGTACGGTGTACTGGATATTACCATCAATTTATCAAAACCGGAGATAGATCCGAAAACGATCGCCAAACAAAAAGCTGTAAAAACAAGCCATTATCCAAAATGTTTATTATGCATCGAAAACGAAGGCTACGCCGGCAGAACCAATCATCCGGCCCGTGCCAATCACCGTGTCATCAGATTGGAATTAGGAGAGGAAAAATGGGGCTTGCAATATTCGCCGTACAGTTATTATCGCGAGCATTGTATTGTTTTTTCCGCAGAACATCGTAATATGAAAATTGACCGCGTTGCATTTTCGAGACTGCTTGAATTTGTCGGGGAATTTCCTCATTATTTTCTTGGCTCTAATGCCGATTTGCCAATCGTCGGCGGATCAATTTTATCCCATGATCATTATCAGGGCGGCGCTTATTCATTTGCGATGGCGAAAGCAGTAGATGACCGCAAGATTTCCCTCAAAGCATTTCCACAGGTTGCCGCATCGATTGTGAAATGGCCGATGTCCGTTATCCGCCTGCGCGGAAAAGACCGGGAAGACTTAGTCAATGCCGCAGCAATGATTTTAGATAAGTGGCGCAGCTATACAGACGAACAAGCGGATTTGCTTGCTTTTAGCGGCGAAACACCACATAACACGATTACGCCGATTGCAAGGCAGTATCATGGAATATATGAACTCGATCTCGTGCTGCGCAACAACCGAACAACGAAAGAGCATCCGCTTGGGATTTTTCATCCCCATTCCGATGTCCATCATATTAAAAAAGAGAATATCGGTTTAATTGAAGTGATGGGGCTCGCTGTGCTCCCGCCAAGGCTTGCTGTCGAATTAAAAGAAGTGGAACGTTATGTCTTAGGTCTTAGCGAACAGGTGCAGCCGTACCATGCCGCATGGGCAGTGCAATTAAAACAGCGGTATGCAGATTCGGCATCAAGCAATAATATTGAGGAGATTATCCGCTTTGAAACCGGCAAGAAGTTTTTGCGTGTTCTTGAGGATGCCGGTGTGTTTAAGCGTAATCAGGACGGGCAGGCGGCATTTGACCGCTTTATTGCATATGTAAATGGTTGAATTTTTGGACACAATATTTTCCAAAATCATCCAATAGAGAGATGAAGATAGCAGAAAGAGTGGTACCAAAAATACCGAAGAACAGGAATTGGTTGAAGATTTAATCCAAATTGTCACTGTGTTTAGTTGTAGACTCCAGGGCAAAAGAGCAAATAAAGCCATGAAGATGATGAAGGAGTTGATGAAAAGTGTTTAAAAACATCAACAAAACAAAAGATGTAAGAAAGGCAGAGAAACGCCTTCGCAGGTTGCAACGTCAAGTTTTTCCGAAAATATCAAATGAACAAGGAGGGAAACCGTTTCGTCAAAACCAGCAACAATATAAAAATCGAAAAGAAGATACGACACCTGCATAGAAGATTATCAAATATCAGAGCTAATTATCTTCATCAAACAACAAACGATATCGTGAAAACCAAGCCATATCGGATTGTAATGGAAACCTTGAACATCAAAGGAATGATGAAGAATAAGCATTTGTCTAAAGCGATTGCCAAACAAGGCTTATACGAATTTAAGCGCCAAATTCAATATAAATGTGAGAAACATGGTATTGAGTTTGTTGAAGTTGAAAAATGGTATCCATCTTCTAAAATGTGTTCATGTTGTGGAAGTGTTAAAAAAGACCTAAAACTATCTGACCGAGTGTATCAATGTGAGTGTGGTTTAGTGATGGACAGGGATTTGAATGCATCTATCAACTTATCGCATTATCAATTAGCAAATTAACACTTAAACGTTATTGCTAATATGTAGGATTCGTTGTGTCCGAATATACGCCCTCGGAGTGTTATATCAAACGAGAGTAGTTTCGGCAAAATCGGACACGTAGAACAGGGAAAGAAACAAATCTTTATAGATTTTTATAAGGCTTTGGCAACGGAATCAAATTGGCTACAATAAAAGAGATTGCAGAAAAAGTTGGTGTTTCAATCGCGACGGTATCACGTGTGTTAAATTACGATGAAACGCTGTCGGTAACGGATGAAACGAAACGCCGTGTTTTTGAAGCAGCGGAAGAATTGGAGTATAAAAAAAGAACCGGTAAGCGCTCAGCAAGCGGGAAAATTGCCGTGCTTCATTGGTTTACAGAAAAGGAAGAACTCGATGATTTATATTATATGTCGATCCGTCTCGGAGTGGAACGGCAGGCGGCAAAGCATGATTTGCAAATAACAGTTATTTTTCAGAATCATCATCAAGAAATGGTAAAAGGGGCTTATCAAGGAATCATTGCCATCGGTAAATTCAGCATGCAGCAGGCGGAAAATCTGAAAAATATTGCGGAAAACGTTGTCTTTGTCGATTGCTCTCCAGACGATGAGAATGATTCTGTGATTGTCAATTTTGAAAAAGCAACGCAACACGTGCTTGATTATTTCCTCTCTCATCAACATAAGCGGATTGGTTATATTGGCGGCCGGGAAATGTACAAAGATCAAAGGCAGCAGATTATGGATCCGCGGGAACAAGCATTCCGTTCTTATTTGCTGGAAAAGCAGCTTTTAGATGAATCGTTTATATATATTGGTTCTTTTACTTCTTTCGACGGCTACTCGCTGATGAAACAGGCAATATCAGAACACGGAGACAAGCTGCCGACAGCTTTTTTTGTTGGTAGTGATGCGATGGCAATCGGCTGCTTACGTGCTTTGCTGGAAGCAGGGATTGCTGTTCCGGAACAGGTCAGCATTATTGGCATCAATGATCTGAGTGTAGCGAAATATGTCTATCCGCCGCTATCTACCATGAAAGTTTACACGGAAGTGATGGGAGAAACAGCAGTCGATCTGTTAATGGAGCGGATGAACGGCAGAAAAATTGCGAAAAAAGTGGTTCTCGCAACGACATTAGAAATCCGCAAGAGCAGTGAATAACGATTATGTTTGGATGGAGAAAGGACTAGGAGAGGGGACCTTTGATCATTAGGGAAGCTATGGAAGAAGATGCGGAAGGAATATTAGCTGTCCTAAAGGCACTTAGAATATTTTCTTACCTTATCCATAAACTGCTATTCTTTCTGGGATTTTCGTACTGAATCGGGCTCAAAAATAAGATTTATCAGTCCATAAAATGATTAGAGAATGTCATATTTCGACATTCTCTTCTCATCTTATGATAACTCGAATTATTTATCTGTTTCCGATCATGTTAGTTAACTTAAATCACTTTTCGTTGACTATTCTTAATTGTTTCAGCAGCGACACGGGAATGATTGCTTCCTCTCTAAGTGCACAGCAGATGGTTGCGATAAGTTTCTCTCTTGAAGCGGTTTTACTTAAAAAGCCAGATGCACCGGATTCCATAATCAAATTAAAATACGGAGAAAGATCATACGCCGAGTATATCAAGACGATCGCATCAGGTTTGCTTTTTATGATCGTTTTTGTAAGTTGAAAGCCATTAATATTCGGCATCATTAAATCTATTAAAAATAGATCAAAATTTTGCAAGATTAATTCATTTATTTTCCTACCATCTGTTAAAACGACCGCCTCCATATCGGAATTCTGCTCAATTAATTCTTTTGTTCCTTCACCGACGGCCTTATGATCATCAACAACTAATATTTTCGGCATTATCCATCACCTACCTGCAATTTATTTCAATTGTAACGTTCATACCTTTGCCGAAAGAGGAAACGATATCAACGGTTCCGCCAATACTCTTGTTTCTTTCCTTCATCCCCCCATATTCACATTGTCTAAAAAAGAATTATCTAACTTTTCCCGATCCATGCCAATGCCATTGTCTTGGTATTGAATTTGCATAAGCTGATCCCATTGCTTTAAGGCCAGCCAAACTTCCGATATGTTAATGATAGTACTAATCTATTCAATTGTCACCGCAAACTTTTGTGATATATGCCGCAAATTTTTTTGCGGTACTCACCACAAAAGTTTGCGGTATTCTTGAAAAAAGTTTTAGAAAATTGTGGATTTTCTATTTATCGCAGATTAAGGGGCAGTAATATTCCCACCTCAAAAATGGAGGTGATACCAGTCATTTTAGGTGGGGGATAAACTGCCCCTAAAAGCCCGATTGGTGAAACAAGGTTTCTCTTAAGGCTTCAGCCTTTAGAGAAATCAGTCAGGCTCCGCG
>JAGKQJ010000202.1 GCA_017898095.1 Bacillaceae bacterium Marseille-Q3522
GTATGGAACAATTATTTTAAAATATCCTGTATCAGTTACTACCGAACGAATTAGACCACAATCCGACTTTTGATCATATTTTGGGAGGAAGCATATTTTTTAACATTTCGCCTACTTGCATGAAATCTCTTTTCAACAATTGTCGTTTCTCTTTTCTTGTCAATTTCAGTATACATATGCCAAGTTTACTTATCGATCGTTTGATTGCATTGCCACAAAATCATCCGAATTTGAAATTGCAGATTGTTTTTATGGTTGTGCAGCCAGAGAACGAAAAGCAGGGCAGGCCAACTACAAACCGATAGCGCCTGCAGCCGGATCAAAAAAAGTACCCTATCCATTGGCAAAGTGCTTACAAGGAAATGAAAATCCTTAAAGTATGAAAATTGACATACTCTTTCATTAGTTGTAAAGTAATAGAAAAATAGAATAGTTTGCGGGGGGACCCAATCAGACTGTTGTCTGTGCGAGTTGAGAAGGTTAAAGCCTGACCCTTTGAACCTGTTAGTTAATACTGACGTAGGGAAGCAAAAAACAAGATTGGAATTGGTAAAATAAAAATGCTTGCCGGAGTTGGCAGGCATTTTTTTATGGCTTCGCGTTTTTCCCGGTAATCCGGAAGTACATACAGACTATAAAACGAGCGAAAGGAAGCAGATGAAAATGACTAGTAAAGAAGACATCCAAAAACAGATCATTCAGGCCGTGGAAACGGTAAAGTTGGAAAACCCGATGGCCGGTTCGATCACGAATACCGTCACTATTAATTTTGTTGCCAACGCGCAAATTGCCGTCGGCGGTTCGGCCGCCATGGTCTATCTCCCCGATGAGGGGGAATTCCTCGCCAAATTCGGCGGCGCCACTTATATCAACGTCGGCACCCTTCTGCCCGTCTACGAAGAGACGCTACCACGCACCGTCCAGGCGCTTCACAAAGCGGAAAAACCATGGATTCTCGATCCCGTTGCAATCGGAATCGGATCGCTCAGAACGAAACTTCTCAAACAAATGAAAGAATACCTGCCCAGTGTCATCCGCGGGAATGCCTCGGAAATTATCGCACTGGCCGGATTATGGGAATTAAGCGGCGGCACAGAACAATCGAATGTCCGCGGCGTCGACTCTACCGATACGGTTGCCTCCGCTAAGTCCGCCGCCGTTGCGCTCGCCAAGTGGACAGGTGGAGCCGTAGCCGTTTCCGGAAAAACGGATTTGGTTACCGACGGCTTCGTCACGGTTCTTTCCTACGGAGGATCGCATTTTTTAGGAAAAATCACCGGAGCCGGCTGTTCCTTGGGCGGAGTCGCAGCAATCTATGCAACCGTCGCCTCTCCGTTTATTGCGGCGCTCACCGCCACTGCTGTCTATAATTTGGCGGCAAGTCGTGCCGAAAGCAAGGTGGATGGGCCGGGAAGTTTCCAGCCCGCGTTCCTCGACGAACTCTACCTGGCCAGTGCAGCAGACATTGCCAACAATCCATTTGAAATCGAGGAACTGTGAATTATATAGAAAATTTCAGGAAATAATCCATTTGTATCGAGGAACTGTATCCTTTTTGGCACCGTTTGAAAAAAATTCGTTTGAAACAGGGGAACACAGGGGAACTGTGAGCGGCAAACACGCTGTTCAGTGCAGAAATGAGGCAAGTTTTAAACTGCTTAAACTGCGGAAAAGTTGAATGCCGCGGCAATGATGACAGATGCCAGTAGAATCATCCGTGAACAGCGTGCCAAAATCAAAAGCGATTCCCTGTCCCAGCGAGAGACGCAACGGCCTTGCATTTCAGAAACATTAAAAATTGATCGATAGGAGGAAAAAACATTGTCGATAAGAAAAAAGCTTGATATTTCAGCGTACCTCGTCATTGGCCCTGAAAATACAAAAGGGCGCCCTGTTGCTCCGATTGTCAAAGACGCGATAACGTCGGGATTTACCTGCGTGCAAATCCGCTCAAAAACTGCCTCAGCCCGTGAACTGATCCGGTTAACCGGACAGGCCGGCGAAGTAATCGCCGAATTGGGCAAGTCGGATGAAGTGGCACTGCTTGTGGATGACCGCCTTGACGTTATTCTTGCGGCAAGAAAACAAGGAATAAAAGTGGACGGAATCCATGTGGGGCAATCCGATATCCCGCCGGAAGTCTGCCGGGAATATTTGGGCGAGGATTCCATCGTTGGGCTGTCTGCCAGAACCCATGAACTGTTTGCATATGTTAAAACGGCTGATGTCAGCGGGATAGATTACTTTGGAGCCGGGCCGCTGCATGAGTCAAAGACAAAACCGGATTGTGGACTTGATCCGGACGGGAAAGTGATTACCAGAAGTTTTTCTGATATAGCGGAACTTGCCAGAATCAGCCCGATTCCGGTCGTTGTCGGCGGCGGTGTAAAAGAGAAGGACATCGCTCCGCTCGCTCAAACGGGAATTGACGGTTTCTTCGTCGTTTCTGCGGTCTCCGAAGCAAGCGATCCAAGGGCGGCTGCCGCCGCGCTTGTGGAAGCATGGAAAGCCGCCTTGCCTGTAAAAGGCTGAACTTCTCGCCGGGGCAAACGAGGCTGGGAGATACCTTTAACAGATTCGTGTCGTTTGTTCCATTTATATAGATAATCATGGACATTTTTTTTAGCAACTGTTTTACGGGGAATGGCATGGAAATGGGCGCCGCCCCCTCCCCCGCTGCAAACGTCATAAATAATAGATGCCAGGGGCATTTCTCTTTTACTCAAGATATCCGCGCTCACTGGCGACTTTTCTGCTTTTTTATAGTATTATTTAGAAAGTGATATCGAAAACGTGGTGATTTCCATCATACATATACCCAATGCTCTTACTGCAATCAGAATTGTTATTTCTATTGTGCTCTTGTTCACTGAACCATTGTCTTCTTTGTTTTACGCTTGCTATCTTGTGTGCGGCGCAACAGACATGCTGGATGGTTATATCGCCCGGAAGACAAGCAGCACAAGCAAAAGCGGGGCGATTCTCGATAGTGCCGCGGATTTTATTTTTGTCATTATTATGCTATTTATCATGGTCCCGATCATCGATGTCCCATTTTGGGCTCTATTCTGGCTGATTGGCATCACCGCGATAAAAACCTCTTCGCTGGTAACCGGTTTTATGAAGTACCGTTCCCTCGCCTTTTTGCATACGTACATGAACAAAGCAAGCGGGGCTTTATTATTCACTTTCCCCTTGCTTTATGATCGGTTAGGGATAACGATGACCGCTTATATCCTTTGCAGTATGGCAACGATCGCTGCGCTTGAAGAGTTAGCAATCAACCTGACGTCCGAGAAACTTTCGCATAATAGGAAATCAATCTTTTCCAAATGAATGAATTTATTTCGCAAATCAAGAATGGGCACCCTTAAAAAAGGTGTTCGGAAAAAGTGCTTCTTTTGAAGTTTTTGAAACTCCGTTATTTTGAAAGACCGGTATTTCCGGACAGAAAAAACGCGGGATAACAACCAATGGATACACGGCATTTGTGCAGCAAGCGCTCCTTAGAACCAGTATATTTTTTTCAATCATCCATAAGAGGTGCACAATAATGAAAGAAACAGCAATTGCTTATTTAATGAAAAATCCGCTCCTGCACATGGACATGATCGAGCCGATACACAGAAGTACGGCGGTCATTCTATACGCCGGATGTGACGGGGTTCTTTTAAAAGAACAAAAGAGCCGTGCCTTCATGATCTCGGCGGCCAGCTTTGATAAAGGAAAAGAGTTAGCGGACATGCTGCCGTCATGTAATCTCGCCGTTGCCCACCAAAGAGTTATGGCAGATTATATCATGGAAAAATTCGCGCTGACGGAGAAAATGGACTGTGTCCAGGCCGTCTATACAGGCGAAAGCAAGCTTGTTGTCGATCGAGAATTAGAAATACGAAAATTAGAGCTGGCGCAGCGAAACGTGGTAATCGAAAATTACGATACGCTGTCCGCTGCGGAAATCACCCATCTGTTAGCGATTGGAAATGTGTACGGCGGATATAAAAACGGCAACCTCATCGGATTTGTGGGAGAACATTTGGAAGGAAGCATCGGTCTGCTCGAAGTATTCCCCAAATACCGGCGCCTTGGGTATGGGACGGCACTGGAAAGTTTTATGGTAAACAACATGCTTGCCAAAGGGTTTGTACCGTTTGGACAGGTGGAAGCAAGTAACGTGAAATCAATCACTTTGCAAAAGAAATTAGGCTTTGCCATCTCGAAAGAACATTTATATTGGTTGTTTTCGTAAAAGGAGATGGATTTCAAACGCCGGAATAAATTTTATTTATTTCCATCTTCGCCCCGTCTTCATCTTCGAGAACAAGCCGAAAATAGGGAACAACCCCGAGATTCGGCCTTTCAATGATGCCTTCCAGCATGTCGATGCCCGGTTTTAAGAGGGCAAGATCGCCGCGGAACTTATTGATAATCGTCCCTTTTACTCTTTCACTTTCCTCTTTTGTCAAGAGCAGCATCGTTCCGGCAAGGGAAGCAAACACACCGCCTTTATCAATATCGCCGACAAGGACAACGAGTGCGTCCGCGAGTTCCGCCATGCCCATATTGACAATATCATGATCCCGCAAATTAATTTCCGCTGGGCTGCCCGCCCCTTCCATAACGATGATGTCAAATTCCTTTTCGAGCGCTGCAAATTGTTCCTTCAACATATCCTTGAAACGTATTTTTATATTTTCATACTCCGTTGCAGAATGATTCGCGTACACTTTGCCGTTGACAATCACCTGGCATTTCGTATCCGCGGTCGGTTTTAAAAGAATCGGATTCATGAATGCCTGCGGCTCGAGGCCGGCAGCGTAGGCTTGCAGCACCTGCGCCCTGCCCATCTCTTTCCCGTCTAACGTAATGTAGGAATTCAGCGACATATTCTGTGATTTATAAGGGCAGACCGAGTAGCCGTCCTGCTTAAAAATCCTGCACAGCGCTGCAACAACCAGGCTTTTGCCGACGGACGACCCTGTCTCCTGAATCATGATTTTTGCCATTTCTACGTTCCTTTCTTTCTTGTAAACTGTTTCTGTCATCATGAACAATAGTGCCCTGTATAACCTTTGCCTCTATGTTTGGAGTGAAGAAACGTTCCCGCCATTATTAATGATAGTGTACTCTATTTCGCGATGCTTGAACAGAGGCGGACCTGCTCCAAGTGAACACTTTTTGCCCAAGTAGAAAACGGCAACCAGCAAAGCGACGATAAAACTATCCCATAAAAAATAAATCGGTTGGCCGCCCCACTATTTCTAAATGCGTTGCTGCGATTGCCGACAGGCTGCCCCGCCAAAAATATATCTGGACAGGCACTTTTTTTACCGCTGCCGGCCTCTTTTTCCCAAAACCGTGATACAATAAGAGATGCGGGGGGACTACTTTGTAGTTGAGAAGGTAAAACCTGACCCTTTGAACCTGTTGGCTAATACCAGCGTAGGGAAGCAATCCATTTATCCGTGCAGTCGATCCGGGCGCTTCCCATGTGGCAGCGCCCTTTTTGAATATCGGTGCAATGTTCAAAGTTTTTCCCCTGTATTTTTATAAGGCTGGCATACCGCTTATGTTTTGCCTGTTTGATTTGTTTGCGGGAGAACGGTGTGCAGGTGAAAAAAGGCCGAGCCCGGACGATACGCATCCATTCCCTCGCGCATCAATCAAATTCCACTTTAGGAGGATGTTTAAAGTGCCGTACAGCAATTCGCACCCGCTTTTCGAGATCTATTCTAAAATTTTCTTGAAATGCCTAACCGTACAGCACACCAATGTATCGAGATCCTGTCTGTTTTTGCAAGAGGAATGGTGAAAATTGCAAAGCAGTGCTGCACAGCAGCGTATCAAGCACCTTTCACTTTACAAAAGGAGGATTTTTCCTATGAAAAAAGTTTTAAGTATTGCCGGTTCTGATTGCAGCGGCGGTGCCGGCATCCAGGCTGATTTAAAAACATTTTCAGCGCATGGCGTTTTCGGCATGAGTGTCATTGTTTCCGTCGTTGCGGAAAACACGAGCCGGGTCATCGACATCCAGGATGTGACGCCCGACATGATCAAAAAGCAAATCGACGCCGTTTTTGAAGACATTGAAGTGGACGCGGTAAAAATCGGCATGCTTTCTACGCCGGCATGCATGAGAGCCGTCGCAGAAAAGCTGGAAGAATACAAACCGGCGAATGTCGTGATCGACCCAGTCATGTACGCCAAAAACGGGGCCGCGCTCATGGATCCTGCGGCGGTGGATACGTTAATAAACGTCATCATTCCTTTTGCCGGCGTACTGACACCGAATATTCCCGAAGCGGAAAAAATTGCCGGCATGCCGATTTCTTCTGTGGCCGATATGGAAACAGCCGCCCGGAAAATCTACGCGATGGGTTGCAAAGCGATTGTTGTAAAAGGGGGGCATGCTGCCGGCGCGGCGCTGGACGTCCTTTTTGACGGAAAGGAATTCGCTCATTTTGAAACGGCCCGGATCGCGACAAAAAATACGCATGGCACCGGCTGCACCTTTTCATCCGCGATTGCCTCGCTACTTGCCCGCGGGCTGCCGGTAAAAGAAGCGGTGAACAAGGCAAAAGCATATGTAACGACGGCAATTGAACATTCTCTTGCGATCGGCAAAGGAAACGGGCCGACGCACCATTTTTACAACCTCTATCAACATGGTCTGCAGTTCTCCGAAAGCGGGCTTGCAGAAAATGAACATCGATGATACGCAATACCTTGTTACAAACCGCAAAATGATGGGCACCGCAACTTTGCGGGAGCC
>JAGKQJ010000203.1 GCA_017898095.1 Bacillaceae bacterium Marseille-Q3522
GTCATCCTTCATTGCAAAATTTTCTACCAAGTACTTGAATACAGCCCATATTCAATTTACTCAAATAAACAAATATATCACATTTCAATAAAATGATTACAATTTAAAAATTGGACCGTATCAATTATAAAAATGATTGGATTTTGATGAAGGAATGGTTTATTATTAATCATGTAAAAGTTATCACATACAACAGCTAGAAAAAGATATTTACTAAAAGGAGTGTATATTCGATGGCAAAGATATTAAAAGATCTTGTACCTGAAGCTGATTACTCTTCACAAGACTACTTAGATAAAGTAGATGCATTTTGGCGCGCTGCAAATTACATCTCAGTGGGACAACTGTATTTGAAAGATAATCCTTTGTTAAGGGAACCACTAAAAGCATCTGACCTTAAGGTGAAACCAATAGGACACTGGGGTACTATTCCCGGGCAAAACTTTATTTATGCACACTTAAACCGTACCATTAAAAAATATGATGTAAACATGTTTTATATCGAGGGTCCAGGGCATGGCGGCCAAGTCATGGTGTCGAATTCCTATCTTGATGGCAGTTACAGTGAGATTTACCCTGATATTTCACAAAACGAGGAAGGCATGAAAAAATTATTTAAACAATTTTCCTTTCCAGGAGGGATTGCTTCTCATGCTGCTCCTGAAACCCCGGGTTCGATTCATGAGGGTGGTGAATTAGGTTATTCTCTATCCCACGGTGTAGGGGCAATTTTAGATAACCCTGATTTAATTTCCGCTGTCGTAGTCGGTGACGGTGAAGCAGAAACAGGTCCTTTAGCTGCTTCATGGTTCTTAAATCAATTTATAAATCCCGTTACAGATGGTGCTGTATTGCCAATCTTGGATTTGAATGGCTACAAAATCAGTAATCCGACAATTCTTTCTCGTAAATCCAATGAAGAATTAAGCCTATATTTTGAAGGAATGGGCTGGGAACCTATCTTTGTCGAAGGTGATGATCCTAAAAAATTACATGTAGAAATGGCTCATGCAATGGATACCGTCATTGAAAAAATCATAGAAATTCAAAAGAATGCAAGGACAAACAATGACGCAACCCGTCCAGCATGGCCAATGATCATCTTCCGTCAACCTAAAGGATGGACTGGTCCAAAAGAATGGAACGGCGTACCAATTGAAGGTTCATTTCGTGCACACCAAGTTCCGATTCCTGTAGATCAAAATCATATGGAACATGCAGATGCACTAGTAGAGTGGCTGCAAAGCTATCGTCCGGAAGAAATATTTGATAAAAACGGCCGCTTATTGCCGGAAATTGCCGAAATTGCCCCAAAAGGAGAAAAACGAATGGCAATGAGCCCTGTAACAAATGCAGGGAAATTAATAAAAGACCTTCGCTTACCGGACTTCCGTGACTATGCAATTGATAACACGGAACACGGAAAAATAATCGCACAGGATATGATAGTTTTAGCAAAATATTTAAAGGATGTTATGGAGCAAAACGAAGATAACCGTAACTTCCGGATATTTGGACCGGATGAAACAATGTCTAACCGCTTAGCACCTTTATTTAAAGTTACAAAACGTCAGTGGGTTGATAACATCAAAGAACCAAACGATGAATTTTTAGCTGCGGAAGGACGTATCATTGACTCACAATTATCCGAACATCAAGCAGAGGGTATGTTGGAAGGATATGTTTTAACCGGCCGACACGGTTTTTTTGCAAGTTACGAAGCATTCCTCCGTGTTGTTGACTCGATGCTAACACAACATTTCAAATGGTTACGCAAAGCATCAGACCAATCTTGGCGTGAAGATATTCCTTCATTGAACATTATTGCGACATCAACCGTGTTCCAGCAAGACCACAACGGTTATACACACCAAGATCCGGGTATATTAGGTCATTTAGCTGATAAAAAATCAGCATTTATTCGTGAATATTTACCGGCAGATGCCAACACGTTGCTCGCTGTTTTTGATAAAGTATTGAATGATCGGCAAAAAATCAATTTAATCGTTTCGTCCAAACATCCACGTAACCAATGGTTTACTGCTTCAGAAGCAAAAACATTAGTGGACAATGGATTGAAGATTATTGATTGGGCAAGTACAGATCAAGGAGCTGAACCAGATTTAGTATTTGCTTCTGCAGGTACGGAACCAACAATTGAAGCACTAGCTGCCATCTCCATTCTAAACGAGAAATTGCCTGAATTAAAAATCCGTTACGTCAACGTGGTGGACTTATTAAAACTGCGAAGCAAAAAATTAGACCCTCGCGGCTTATCTGACAGCGACTTTGATACGTACTTTACCAAAAATAAACCGGTTGTATTTGCATTCCATGGTTTTGAAGGGCTAATCAAGGATTTATTCTTTGACCGCAATAACCATAACTTACACGTTCACGGATACCGGGAAAATGGCGATATCACTACTCCATTTGATATGCGCGTTTTAAACCAAATGGACCGTTTCGACTTAGTTAAAGAAGCTGTTACCAACTTGCCTAGTGCAGAAAAATACGCACATATCGTTCAAGAAATGGATGACATACTTGCAAAACATCATCAGTATATTCGTGATGAAGGCACTGATTTACCAGAAGTAGAAAACTGGGCATGGAAAGAATTAATTAAGTAAAACATTTCGGAGTAGGAATTACACTCCTGCTTCTTAACCTTCTTGGTTATCTATTTCTTTTGGCGTTAATACTCGTAACTCTTCATTTATACGTCTTAACTATTAAAGTTTAAGCCGTCAGCTTTTTGACTATTTCTGCATGGTCAGATAAGCTGACGGCTTATTTATTATCTTATAACATAAAAGGCAAAAAACTTTCTCCTAGCGACAAAAAAGCAGGCTGCCAACACGGTTACTATTCGTTTTGTAAACCTATTAATAAACTATTTATTCAATATATACCTTCCCCATGATAAAATTTGCAATCACTATTGAGAAGGTTGTGCGTGTCTGTCAATTCCGCCACATCTTAGATATATCAAGACTTTCAGAAAATCTAATCTATGTTTTCCTGTTGTCCATAAGATTACTTACTTTTTTTCATTTCTAGGTATTTCAACTTATTCATAAAGGTTTTTCCATATAAATCTAGCAATTGAGAGACATTCTACAAAACTAAAATCCCTTTGGAATGTGAATTTAAAGGTATCTTGTATTGCCTCTGCTATTTCTATTTCATCTTTGCTTTCTAAAACAGCTTCAACTATTTGTTCAACTTCAGTATCATATTCATCATCAGGAGCTCCTCCAGCTAAAAGCTGCATTGGATCCCATCGATTGATATACCTAGTAACTATATCAGTGGTAATATCTCTCAATTTATCTTCCTCCATTTCTATGAAATGATCCAGCTTCCTCTAAAAATTTTTGATTGTTTGCAGTTTCTTCCAGCTTCGATTTCTATTCCGCGTCTCTCACTTCGATGATGCTTACTTGCTGGCCAAATAATCCAATTTGGAGCCATAGCCAATTTCACGATTTTCCGCTAGTTCTTTGCATACATCTTTACTGCTGAACAATGATTTATCATTAATTTTGTGAAACTGCTAATCTACTAATCGATAAAATCGTGATATTTTTCAATAACTGTATCTTCCAGTATTCCTATTTTAAAAAAATGACTCACATAAAGTGAAACTTCCATCAGTTGGGGTTTTTCGACGTACAGGACGTACTAGTGCCGACGTTGCAACAGGACGCCTGCGCCTTTAGTGGCCTTCATCCTCCACTGATGGTTAGTCACGCATAGCCTGATTGATTTTTCTAAGGGCTGAAGCCCTAAGAAAAACCTCATTTCACCAATCGGGCTTTTAGGGGCAGTTTATCCCCCGCCTAACTTGATTGGTTTCACCTCCAATTTTGAGGTGGGGGTATTACTGCCCCTTAATCTGCGATAAACAATTATCATCATTTCATTTTCCTCTGTAATCTCAATTTTCATTAATACGCGATTGATTATATCTGCAAGTTTTTCAGGATCCGTATACATTGTATTCCATGCACGAACCTGTAATTCTAATTCATCACTCAATGCTGCTGCCTCTAAATTTTCGGTTGGTACCGGTTCGTTACATTGCTCATCGAAATTTTCATATACGTCCGTGTAAATAAACGCAATCGGATTGTACTCTTCCAATCTATATGTAAAACGTTTATTTTCTACTGTAACCACCACTTCATTTCCATTATACACTAACCTTCCATTTTCTAATTGCAGATTTTCCGTAAATGATGTAACGGTGGATGTCACATGTGGAGTAATTAACCAATAAGAGTGATCTGGATTTAACTGTGCAATATACTCTCCCAGTGATGTCTTCTCTAATTTTTCTTCATCTCGCAATGACTGATAGAGACTCGGACGATAAAAATACTCAGCATCCATATCCTTCATCGTAATTGTCCACTCCGAATCGAGACTATCAAACAAGATACGAAAGGCAAAACCATCTTCTATTTTCCGTAATTCATAGTAAATCAACCATTGTCCTTCCAAGATTGGTTGATCCGCTTTTTCTGAAAGAACATGGTTAAAAATGAAATGAATGAGAGATTTCGAAGAGAATCCACCATCTGTATTCACATAAAGATGAAGCGTGTCCCCATCCCGTATGATTTGTTGAATGGTCGAATCATGAAGACTTTCTTCAAAAATTTCTTGAACGGTAGTTGGTAAATTGGAAACGCTCTTCTTTGTTTGTTCATATGCACAATCTAGAATATCTGTAAATTCCCTATCTGCTTCTCTTATCCATTGTAAATAATCTTCACGAACTGTTTTTAGTAATGTCGGTTGATTTAATGTTCCATTTTCGACATACGGAATGAAACGGCTTAGTAAAACGCATAATAATTCATCTTTTACTATTTCAAGCTCATCTTTTAAACGAGCATAGATATCTTCTCCTTCTTCTCTTTCGAAATATTCCACATAAAGTTACCTCAAAGTAAATTTTTGCAAACCGAAAACATTGATAACTCATAAAAAATGGCGTTAAAATTTATAAAATTGTCTCGGTGTGTCATAAACAAATTATACAAAAAAACTCACAAACATTGATATATTGTTTGTGAGTTTTTTTGTATATGATTTCTATGAAAAACTTAACTGATACCGGTGGTCGGGGTCGAACCGACACTCCAGAAGGAACACGATTTTGAGTCGTGCGCGTCTGCCAATTCCGCCACACCGGCATAATATAATAATATAAAATTTTTTATGGTGCCGAGGACCGGAATCGAACCGGTACGGTAGTCACCTACCGCAGGATTTTAAGTCCTGTGCGTCTGCCAGTTCCGCCACCCCGGCTATATATTTATAGCACATGAAAAATTGTTTTGGAGGCGGCAACCGGATTCGAACCGGTGGTAAAGGTTTTGCAGACCTCTGCCTTACCACTTGGCTATGCCGCCATGATTGGAGCGGAAGACGGGATTCGAACCCGCGACCCCCACCTTGGCAAGGTGATGTTCTACCACTGAACTACTTCCGCAAATGGCTGGGCTAGCTGGATTCGAACCAGCGCATGACGGAGTCAAAGTCCGTTGCCTTACCGCTTGGCTATAGCCCAAAATCATTATTTAATATATGGGGCGACTAGCGGGAATCGAACCCACGAATGTCGGAGCCACAATCCGATGCGTTAACCACTTCGCCACAGCCGCCATCTATCTATAAAAATTATTTGGCAGGGGTAGCAGGAATCGAACCCACACTGGAGGTTTTGGAGACCTCTGTTCTACCTTTAAACTATACCCCTAAATGGTGGAGGGGGGCAGATTCGAACTGCCGAACCCGAAGGAGCGGATTTACAGTCCGCCGCGTTTAGCCACTTCGCTACCCCTCCATATTTATTATTAATCTTTTATACAAAAGATGATGGCTCAGGACGGAATCGAACCGCCGACACAAGGATTTTCAGTCCTTTGCTCTACCGACTGAGCTACTGAGCCTATGTAATTTGTAAATGGCGGTCCGGACGGGACTCGAACCCGCGACCTCCTGCGTGACAGGCAGGCATTCTAACCAGCTGAACTACCGGACCGTATTGCGGAGGCAGGATTTGAACCTGCGACCTTCGGGTTATGAGCCCGACGAGCTACCAGACTGCTCCACCCCGCGACAATAAAAATAATAAATTGATTATAAATGGTGGAGGATGACGGGATCGAACCGCCGACCCTCTGCTTGTAAGGCAGATGCTCTCCCAGCTGAGCTAATCCTCCAAAATTCAGGATATGCAAGTGCATGTGATATGACAGGAAGTCACATTTTCAACATGCCATCCCTTTTAATAATAAATGGTGACCCGTACGGGATTCGAACCCGTGTTACCGCCGTGAAAGGGCGGTGTCTTAACCGCTTGACCAACGGGCCAATAAATTCTATTAAGTATGTATGTTATGGCGGAGAGCAAGGGATTTGAACCCTTGAGACAGGGTTACCCGCCTACACGATTTCCAATCGTGCTCCTTCGACCACTCGGACAGCTCTCCTTATGGCTCCGCAGGTAGGATTCGAACCTACGACCGTTCGGTTAACAGCCGAATGCTCTACCACTGAGCTACTGCGGAATATGTAATTAAGATAGCCTGGCAACGTCCTACTCTCACAAGGGGAAACCCCTTACTACCATCGGCGCTAAAGAAGCTTAACTTCCGTGTTCGGGATGGGAACGGGTGTGACCTTCTCGCCATCGCCACCAGACTTTTTTTTC
>JAGKQJ010000204.1 GCA_017898095.1 Bacillaceae bacterium Marseille-Q3522
CTACCAGTGAAAATGTCATTATGCTATAATTGACAAGAAAAATTATTAAATGATACGCTATGATTTTTCCATTCCTATTGCCCCAAAAGAAGGATAGCGGCTATGGATTAGGGGATGATAAGATGATATTGAACGAACAGCAAACCATATTAATATTAAAGAGCAGGCTTTTGGACTTAATGGAGACGGATCATATTTTACAATTTGGCCGCATTCAAAGGGAACTTGTTCTATTATTAAAAGAGTTATTACAGGCGAAAGAAGTAGCCTATTTTCGATATAACGAATGGAATGATTTGCTTCATTTGGAAGCAGCGTCATTTTCTTCGCGAAATGACTTATGGCTCGATCGGAGTAGTGTATCAGCAAATGACTTTGATCTATTCATTACATTAAAAAAAGATGGCGTATTATTAGGGTATCTGGCTGTTAATCATTTGCACGGAATAAAAATAGAAAGCGGTTTTGTAGAATTATTAAGCAGAGAGTGCAGCCTTTTTATCAACAGAATTCGCAATTTACAAAATAATATATTAGAAGAAAAACGTTACCGGCAACTGTTTCGGGTGACAGAAAAATTTCATTCTTCCATGAATATGAACAGTGTATTAATGGAAATTTTGCAGGCACTAAAAGAAGTATACCCGAGTTTTGATTGTTACCTTTTGCTTTCCCGTGATAACAGTTTATCGGACAAGCTTCCGATTAAGGATTTAGAGTATGACAGTGAGAATCTTGCTGCAATGCAGGCCTATGTAACAGGAGATGTGCAAATAGAGAATTCGATCCAGGAGAAAAATTCGATTCTTTATGCTCCGTTAAAAGGGAAACAAGGTGTTTATGGTGTTTTGCAAGTAATTGCCCCCAATTCGATTCTCTTTCCAAAAAGTGAAGTGCAATTTGTGACACTCCTGGCTAATACTGCAGGAGACGCATTAGAAAATGCCCAGCTTTATGAGCAGTCCAATCGCTTGATAGCTGATTTGCGTTTAATTAATGAAACATCCGGTCAGTTAAATGCGCAATTGACTTTATCGGATACGATCAATTATATGACACAACAAATTTGTCAATCCTTTTCTGCAAAAGAAGTCGGTTTTATTTTTTTGATTCGCCGGGAAAGAAAATAGTAGATGGCAGTTCTGCCTTTTTCTTTACAAAAGAAGCAGCACCCTATATAGATTATTTAGAAGCGGAAATGAAAAAAGACAAAGAATCATTGTTTATTGGCGATTTTAGCTTGAAAACTGGCACTAACAGTGTAAAATACAAGTCAATCATGGCAGTCGCAATGGAACAATCAGGAAAAATAACCGGATTTACGATTGTGATGCATGAAAAGCCTTACTTCTTTACTTTTGAAAGCTTTAAACTATTACAGTCATTAATCCATCACTCCACATTAGCGATATCAAATGCAATATTACGGGAAGAACTGGAAAAAATGGTCGTGACAGATTATTTAACAAAGTTGTATTCACGGAATTTTTTAGATGATAAAATAGCAACTTCGATGTCTAAAGATCAGAAAGGCGTTTTTATCCTTATTGACATTGATGATTTTAAAAAAATTAACGACACATACGGCCATCAAGTAGGAGATGCTGTGATTATCCAAGTGGCCGATATCGTGAAAAAAAATATTAGAGAAACAGATATTGGTGCACGCTGGGGCGGAGAAGAAATCGCATTATACTTACCGCATGTATCACTTGAACAAGGTGTGGCAATTGCTAACAGGCTTGTAAAGAGTGTCAGGAATATCGCATATCCTCGTGTTACTATTTCATGTGGCGTTGCCTATTGGCAAAGCGAAAAACCTGATACCTATCATGCTCTATTTAAAAGAGCTGATAATGCATTATATTATGCAAAAGAAAACGGAAAAAATATGATTATTATTGAAAACAATAATGATATTGTCGTGTAGCAGTTGCTCTGTTTCTGTATAAAAATGGCGGAAGACCTGATATTAATAGTATGATGGCTGAAACCGGCGCATCTTTATTCAAAATTCATAACAGGCTTTGATCGTAACTTCTCCTTAACAGTCAGAAATCTCAGCATCTACAAAGCAACCAGGTGGAGCAGCGTCTCCAGTCTCCACCTAAATAGTCAAATAATCGGCCAAGATCGCCGCAAATGCTTCTAAATGCTGTTGATCTGCTTCATCAAAACGATTCTTTACCGGTGAATCTATATCCAATACACCAAGCAATAGTCCGTCTTTGATAAGCGGGACAACAATTTCTGACTGAGAAGCTGCATCACAGGCAATATGACCGGGAAATTGGTGAACATCGGCAATTCGCAATGTTTGCTTTAATTGTGCCGCAGTTCCGCAGACTCCCTTTCCAACCGGAATTCGCACACAGGCAGGCAAGCCTTGAAAGGGACCTAACACAAGCTCATCTTTATCCAGAAGGTAAAAACCGACCCAGTTAATATCTGTTAAAAAATGATTTAAAAGTGCAGCAGCATTGCTGATATTAGCAATAAAATTTGTCTCTCCTTCAAGCAATGCACGGAGCTGTTTCATTAATAACGCGAATTTTTCTTCTTTGCTTCCTTCATATTTTCCGACATGAAACATCTATTTTCACCAAACTTTCTTCTTTTTTGCCTTCCATTGTATCAAAAACTGTGAAAAAACGAGAGACTTTGTCGAGTTTTTTTTGCAGGGATTGTCTCGAAAGAAGCGAATTCATCACTTAATATCAATATTTAGGAGAGTGTGTATGGAAACGGGAACAAAGAAAATCATTATCGAAGCTGCTGTCGCGTTATTTAATACGAAAGGATATAATGGAACGTCGATTCGTGACATTGCCGGGAATGCAAATGTCAATATTGCGAACATTTCCTATTATTTCAAAAATAAACAAGGCCTTCTCGAATATTGTATTACGGATTATTATGAAAGGTATTTACTTGAACTGGAAAACGGCTACAAAGAAATTGATAAAGGGGCAACTATCTCATTGAAAAAAACAGTCCGTAATTTGATTTTATTTCAAAGTCAAAACAGCCAGCTCACCCGTTTTATTTTAAGGGAGCTGTCACTTGATTCACAAATGGTTAGAGAAATTATGGCAACGTATTTAGTAAAAGAACGTTATTTTTTTCAAAAAATATTGGAAAAAGGGATGGCTGGAAAGGAATTTAAAGTGCATTCCATAAACTATTTGATTATGCAATTAAAAGCGCTGCTTTCCATGCCGTTTTTAAATTCTCATTATGCAGTAGAAGTACTGCACATTTTTCCACAGGAACATTACTTTTCAGAAAAATATTCACAAGACTTAAATACATGGATTGATGCGCTCCTCACACAGCCTTATTTAAAGAAAATCGGATAAGATGTTAAGAAAATGGTACTACTGTTTATCACAGAAAATGGGGCAGCCCTCAAGAAAGATAATCTTGAAAGTGAATTTTCCGCTGAAGGAAAATTTACTCTTAAGCTGCAATCTGATCAAAATGAGCAAAAGGCACCACTTTCTTTGCAAAATTATTATGCAATTTTTAGCATCAGCAACAATTATCTTTCAAGTAAAGGAAGAAGTGCTTACATTTGATCATGTAACTGTTTAGATATTTCAGTATACCCCTGCCCGATTGCTTTTGCCTCATGGGCATCTGAACCATAGACGAGAGGAATGTTTCTTGCCGTTGCTTCCTTGACAACCCAATTAGGCGGATAGGTCTCGCCGCAAAAAGGTTTACGTAATCCTGCTCCATTGTAATCCAATTCCAGGCCATTGCTTTTGATAGCATCAAGCACTGTGATGATTTCATCCCGATAGCTGCGGGCAGTCGGGAAGCGTTTTTGAAATTTTTTTATCAGTGTTAGATGGCCGATTCTTTTCGGTTTAAAAGGACCCAAATCTGCGTTTACCGCTGATAATAATGTTTGAAAGTAGCGATCATAAACTGCTTCCACAGAACCGTATTCACTGATTATTTCCTCAAAAATTTCCGGACTGTAATCGAGACAGGAATAGTGATGATCATTCTTCAAGAAATGGACTGATAATACACTATCACCAAGGAATGGGCCGACAATTTGCAATGTTTCTCTTATTTCTTTTTCAAATCCTTCAATAAAATCGACTTCCAACCCTGTATGAATCGTGATTTGTCCATTATATTTTTCCTTAATTCTATTCATTTCCGCAATATACCCCGGAAATTCGCTAAAACTGATCGCGCTGTCTTTTTCCGGAACGGGATCGGTAAATCCGTGCGGCAGCGGGCAATGTTCTGTAAAAGTTAATTCTGTAAACCCAAAAGAAAGCGCCGCTTCGACATAATCTTCAAACGGATCGTCTGTTCCGTGCGGACAAAATGGTGTATGAATATGGCCGTCTCTTTTCATTTTTGAAATCCTTTCTGCAATTTATGGTTTTTTTGAAATTAGTCGTCAAAAATTGTCGTTTACATGGTATCATAAAAACAATGAAAAAACATTTACAAAATAAATAATGTGATGTTCATAAAAAGGGAAAAAGAAGCAACGTCAAAAACCGGCTTTAAGCGGGAAAAGCATCCTTTTCCGGGTTTATAACAGAATAAAATGATTGAAATAACTGTGAAGTTGAAAGGAATTCATCGTCTGGTACAGGGGGCACACGAATGAGATACGTAATTGTGGGAATTGCATTAATCACTTGCTTGTTTTTTGCCGGTTTCCTAGTAAAGAAAAGATATTTTAAAGAAATAGACCGCTTGGAGCTTTGGAAAATTGATCTAATGAATCGTCCTGTTTTAGAAGAACTGGCAAAGGTGAAACGCCTGAATATGTCAGGGGAAACGGAGCATTTATTTGATACCTGGCGAAAAGATTGGGATGAAATCATAACCGTTCACTTACCTGATGTTGAAGAGATGCTATTTGACGCAGAAGAATGCATTGATAAATACTCCTTTAAGAAAGCTAAGAACATTCAGGCGAAGACGGATGCGAAATTATTAGAAACGGAAGCAAAAATTGATAAACTGCTATACGAGCTTCATGATTTGGTTGACAGCGAGAAAAAAAGCAAAATGGAAATAGAAACATTAAATAAGCAATTTCAAGAAATGAAAAAACAGCTTCTTGCCCATCATCATACATATGGAAAAGCAGTATCTGTATTGGAGAGCCAAATAAATGAGTTAGGTGCACAATTGGCCTTATTTGAAGAAAAAACGGCGCAGGGAAATTATTTAGAGGCGAGAGGGCTCGTTCAGGAATTGAAAGCGGCAGTTGACGTTTTATCGCTAAGAATGGAACGTATCCCGGGTTATTTAATCGAATTTCAAGTGGATATACCCGAGCAATTACAAGCACTGAAGAACGGGTATAAGGAAATGGAGAATCAAGGCTATGTTCTTGATCATATCCCTTTCCAAAAAGAAATTGCCCAAATCGAAGAAAATGTAAAAAAATGCTTGGAATTGCTTGAAAACGCGGCAATGGAGGAAATAGAACAGCTGATAACGGTCATAAAAGCGGAAGTGGAGCTGCTTTTTGAACGTCTGGAAAACGAAGTGAATGCAAAGCAATTTTTGTACGATGCCGAGGAGCCTGTTCGCGAGCTTCTTTTACAAGTAAAAACTGCTGGTGATGAACTGAAAAATGAATTTAATATCGTGCAACGAAGCTATCATATTTCGGAAAGCGATAAACAGAAACAAGAGGAGCTGCAAAAAGGATTAGCGCTGCTTTTGAAGCGTTTTGAACAGCTTGATTCCCGGTTGAAGGAAAAAAAGGCTGTTTATTCGCAATTAAGTGATGAATTACAAAGTGTGAAAACTTTATTGGAGAAAACAGAACAAGAACAGAAAGCTTTTGCCGAAATGTTGCAGGCATTGCGAAAGGATGAGCTTGAAGCACGTAAGGTCGTAGAAGAATTACGAAGAAAAATGGCGGAAACCATTCGCCATGTTTCGAAAAGCAATTTACCGGGACTGCCGGAGGATTATCATTATTTTGTCGATGAAGCGGAAGAAGCGATCGCTCAAGTTATTCATCTTTTGCAAGAGAGTCCGCTGAATGTTACAAACGTCCGCCGTCAATTGGAGCAAGCTGTTGAGTCAGTGGAAAAGTTGACTGAGACAACAAATGAGCTCGTGGAAACAATGTGGTTAGCCGAGAAAGTCATCCAATATGGAAATCGTTACCGCAGTTCCAATCCGGAAATAGCCCATGCATTAAATGAGGCGGAACATGCTTTCCGGACCTACCAATATAAACTGGCACTGGAACAGGCAGCAACATCATTGGAAAACATTGAACCGGGCGTTTTGAAAAAAATTGAGAAATTATTGGAAAATAATGAAGGATAATTTGGACAAAAACAAATTAAAATGGGGAGCACACTGCATCCCCATTTTGTTGCTTTTGGGGAAGATATCAATAGGAAAATCATAGCTTATACATCCATATTTTTCTCCATTTTTTATTTTTATTTGCATGTAAAAAATAATAATCAAGAAAGACTTTTTAACGTTTTTTCCCTTTCATTACCTTCTTTTTTTTGCTAAAATATACAGTTATGAA
>JAGKQJ010000205.1 GCA_017898095.1 Bacillaceae bacterium Marseille-Q3522
GGCTTTGCGCGACTAACCATCAGTGGGGGATGAAGGCTGACTAAAATCTCAGGCGTCCTGTTCCAACGTCGGCACTAGTACGTCCTGTACGTCGGAAAACCCCCACTGATGGAAGTTTCACTTTATAATTATGTATAAAAAGAAAAAGGCTGAAGCGAAAAAACGTTTCAGTCTTTTTATTAAAAAAAGCTAAAATGAAGAAGTTATTAATCCTTTCTATGTTTGAAAGGTGAAGACTTCCATCCATAAGTGTATCGTAGGTGGAATTTTTAACAGATAGAATAGAGTCCTCCCCTGATTTTCCGCTTGCTGAGACGAGTTCACTCCACAGGTTGAATCCTGTATTTCAGGTAAAATTATACCTAGGCATGCTTAAAGTCTCATCAATAAAGGATTTCATGAAATTAAAGGTTTGAAGATTGGTATAATTATATCAATGAGGCGAATACGGAAATTACTTTAATATTAACCTTTTTCACCGCCTTGGTATTAACAATGGGAATTTAGGTTGAAAAGTGCGGCTTCCTGCCAGACAACCAAGTACCGGCGTAAACGATGAATACAGGCAAAGGTACAATAAACCCAGGGTTCCATTCCCATTGTTTCAGCCTCTGTTAACGATGAATACAGGCACAGACACAATTTTGAGGAGCACTCCGACATCTGTTTTACTGCTGCAGCAAAAACAACCCGTGCAACTTCTTTTTTACATTATCCAGGTGCATTTTACATAACACTTTTGCAAGCTCGGGCTGTCCTTCAGAAATGGCATTGTAGAGTGCTTCGTGCTCCAGATAAACCGATTGCCTTTTTTTCAACAAGCCTTTATTTTGTTTGAGCGTGAGAGACAGTGCTTTTTCATAGGAAACGGACAAATCGTCCATGATCCTGATCAGGAAGGGGTTGCCGGTTGCCTGTACCATAGCCTTGTGAAAGCGGAAGTCTTCTTTTTCTCCCATATTGCTGGTGGAATCCAGTGTCTTGCGAAAATCCGTCAGTATCTGTTTTAATCCAGCTAAATCCGTTTCTGTCCGCCTTTCAGCCGCCAAATAAGCAGCTTGCGGTTCCAGCATGTATCGTAATTCAAACAAATGATTGATTTGCCGATACTCTTCAGTTTCAATATCGAGGGAATGTAATAAATAACCAGGGTCTACTTCCTCGACATAATGTCCGTCGCCTTGTCTGGATGAGATAACTCCCAGCGATTTTAGCACACTTAAAGCTTCGCGGATCGTTGCTCTGCTAACTTGGTAGATTTCCGCCAAAGTCATTTCTGACGGGAGCTTCGTATAGAGAGAATATTTTTCCGCCTGAATATCGGATATGATGCCTCTTACAACACTCTGTGATAATTTTTCTTTCTTTTTCACACGCGAAAAACCTCCCCTCTCAACTTGTCATACAAATCATGGTTGATTCTATAAAATAAAACGTTTACAATATTATTAATATTATAATGATAGCAACATAGGGATTGGGATGCAAGCAAATATGTCAGACAAATACGGAGGAGATATCATGCAATATGATTATTTGATTATCGGCGGAGGAATTGTCGGCCTATCAACAGCGTATGCGTTATTGAAAAAACATCCGCAGGCAAGCATGATTGTGTTGGAAAAAGAAGCATCCTGGTCGCAGCATCAAACAGGGAGAAACAGCGGTGTCATCCATTCCGGAATTTATTATAAACCGGGAAGTCTGAAGGCGAGATTTGCCAAGGAAGGAGGCAGGCGATTAAGACAGTTCTGCGATGAAAACAACATTAAGTATGATATATGCGGCAAAATTATCGTCGCAACCGAAGAGAAGGAAATGCCGGAACTGCAAAAGCTGTATCAAAGAGGGCTGGATAATAAACTGGCGATTGAAAAGATCAGCCAGGCGGAAATGAAAGAGATTGAGCCCAATGTGAATGGCATTGCGGCAATTAAAGTGCCGATGGCGGGAATCGTAGATTATAAAGAGGTGTCGGTTTCGCTAGCCCGCAATATTGAAAAATTAGGAGGTGCTTTGCAAACGGATACAAAAGTAATCGATATCCGTGAAAGTGAGAAGGAAGTAGAAGTAACGACGAATAATGGCGTTTTTCATGGCACACAGCTGATTAATTGTGCCGGGCTTTTTTGCGACCGTGTTGCGAAAATGGCGGGTGTTAATCCGAAAATGAAAATCATTCCGTTTCGCGGCGAATATTTTCAATTAAAAAAAGAAAAGGCCCACTTGGTAAAAAACTTAATTTATCCGGTACCCGATCCACAATTTCCTTTTTTAGGGGTGCATTTAACGCGGATGATAGATGGGGAAATTCACGCCGGACCAAATGCCGTCCTTGCTTTTAAGCGGGAAGGCTACCATAAAACCGATCTGAACCTATTTGATCTTTTTGACGTGTTAACGTATCCTGCCTTTTGGAAGATTGCCGGACAGCATCTTCGCTACGGAATGGGCGAAATGTACCGGTCTATCAATAAAAATAAATTTTTGCAATCATTGCAGCAATTAGTACCGGCGATTGAAAAGGACGACCTTGTGAAGGCAGAAGCTGGGGTTCGCGCACAGGCACTGACAATCGACGGAAAACTGATCGACGATTTTATGATATTAAAAGGAAAAAGATCGATTCATGTCTGTAATGCACCATCTCCGGCAGCAACCGCATCCCTTTCCATCGGGGAAGAAATTGCGGCATATGCAGACAGAATAAAAGAGGCAAGCTAAAAAGGACTGAAAAAAGGTAAGATAGAGAAAATAAAGCGCTCCGGGAAAAAATTTGCCGGCATGGATATCGTTCTTTCCTCTCCGGGTTTGGATAGAGAAGCTTCCGGAGTGGGGTGCCGGCTATTGCATTGTCCAACCGGACTTTTAAAAATTTTCAAGATGAGTTGTCCAAACATTCATGACCCGCTGGTTCACAAACTTCGGATGAAAGTATTATTTTCATTAAAAAAATTACGTGGGGAAAACTGGTTATCGGCTGATGGATTCTTTTTCTCTTGAATGATTGTTCCAAAGGAAGGCAATAAAATAGTTTTCTAAGATAATAAAAGACTTGAAGGAATCCTATTGCAATTTATCCCACTTTTGTTCAGGCTATTTTTGATACCCGAGGATTTTTTCTTTTAATTCTTTTAAACTTAATCCGGAAATAGTATCTGTGATTGGCGGGAGATCTTGTTCGATCATCACTTTTGTATTTTGGTTTTCAATTTGAACGGTATTTGTAACTTTTTTATTTGTATCAGTCAGGTTTGTTTTTAATTCGGCTGTTTCATTTTGGTTTATTAAAATCTGAAATGGCTCTATCGCTCCATAATAATTATCGAAAGGATCCTTTTTTAAAAATACAATATAATTTGCACCAATTTCAGGTTCCAAAAATAAAGGAACTTTATTTTTAATTTTGTGTATTTTGCCGTTTGCATCTTCTATATCGATCGATTCTTGATAGCGCAGATTAATTTTAATTTGATTCTCTGCTTCTCCAAGTAAAACTTCATCAATATTAAAATTGTACAGCCTGCCTTCTGTGTAATTATTTGCATCTTCCTGTTTAATATCATTCGGATTACGAGCCATATTCCATGAAGAATCAAAATTTTTATAGCTTCCAAAAGCAATTAAATCAGCTTCATTATACATTTCTTGTAAACTTTCTGTAACAGGGAAATCCCCACTGTATGCTAAATTTATTGCTTCTTCATTTGTCCTTGAACTGGAAGATGACTCTTTAGAAAAAAATGAAATCTCCTAAAAAAACAGGAAAGCAACCAATGACAGGGTTATGATAAATAGAATATTTTTTTTCATCTTATCCCTCCTTTAATATATTGCGTATCATAATTTATAAGGAATTTCAAGATAATTGTGAAAAATTAATATTAAAAATGAAAACCCTTTAAATAAGATATTAAAAGTTGGCAAATTGCACATAAAATAAAAGAGTTTCATTCTTTCCCAAGTGAAAAAGACAGGTATGAGCAGCTATAAAAAAAATGATGACAAGTGTAAAGACACATGATAAGATAGTGGGTAGTAAAAAGCTTCAATATTTTTCTAATGGACTACAGCGAAATCATACGAATAATCTTGGAAAATCAGCAAGGAGGGGGCAAATGAGTAAAAACAATTCAATAAAAGATAGAAAATTGCTTGGTGTTGCCGGTCTTGGCTGGATGTTCGATGCGATGGATGTTGGCCTGTTATCGTTCATTATTGCGGCATTGCATGTCGACTGGGGACTTTCCGTGAAGGAAATGGGCTGGATCGGAAGTATCAACTCTATCGGCATGGCCGCAGGTGCATTCTTATTTGGTTTGCTGGCGGACAAAATCGGCCGCAAGCATGTTTTCATTATCACATTACTATTATTTTCAGTCGGAAGCGGGGCATCCGCCTTTACAAGTTCACTGGCAGTCTTCTTAATACTGCGGTTTTTCATCGGGATGGGGCTTGGTGGAGAATTGCCTGTGGCATCCACACTCGTAGCGGAAAGTGTGCCTCCGGAAAAACGCGGCCGGATTGTCGTATTATTGGAAAGCTTTTGGGCGTTGGGCTGGCTGCTTGCCGCGGTAATATCCTATTTTGTTATCCCGGATTTCGGTTGGAGAACCGCGCTCATCATAAGTATGATTCCGGCAGTGTACGCATTATATTTGCGTCTGCATTTACCGGATTCCGGCCGGTTTGCTGCGTTGAAGGAGAAGGACAAGCCTTCAATGTTGAAGAGCATTGCGGAAGTATGGTCGAAAAAATATCTCCGTCCAACGATCATGTTATGGATTCTTTGGTTCACGGTTGTTTTTTCTTATTACGGAATGTTTTTATGGCTGCCGAGTGTCATGGTCATGAGAGGATTCAGCATGATTCAAAGCTTCAGCTACGTATTGATTATGACGTTGGCACAATTGCCGGGCTACTTCTCAGCGGCGTGGCTGATTGAAAAAATCGGCAGAAAATTTGTTTTAATAGTCTTTTTAATCGGCACAGCTGCAAGTGCTTTTCTGTTTGGCAATGCAGAATCAACAGCGCTGCTTATTACTGCAGGAATCCTGTTGTCCTTTTTTAATCTTGGCGCATGGGGAGCGTTATATGCTTATTCGCCGGAACAATACCCAACTGTGATCCGCGGAACCGGAACCGGCATGGCTGCTTCCTTTGGACGAATAGGAGGGATCTTAGGTCCGCTTCTCGTACCATATTTGGTCGGCCAACAAGCATCAATAACGGTTATCTTTGCGATTTTCTGTTTCTCCATCTTAATCGGCGCAGCTGCTGTACTCTTTTTAGGCAGAGAAACAAAAAGCATCGAATTAACATGACAGTAATTTTCACGTCCTGCCCGACTTTCATGATAATTCACGTGCTTTTCTGGCTGAAAGATATGAAAAAGCCGCCGGAAGTGATTTAATCCGACGGCTTTTCAAATGAATAGTTAATGACATTTTTTAGCATAATGCTTCATGTAAAAATACATTAATCATCTTTTTTCGATTTTTCCACTTTTTCTGCTTTTTTTGCCCAGTATGTTGCTAATAACGGCCCGGAAACGTTATGCCAAAAGCTGAAGATGGCACTTGGTACGGCGGCAAGCGGATTGAAATGAGCAAGAGCCAACGCAGCTCCCAGCCCGGAATTTTGCATCCCTACCTCAATGGAAACAGCTTTTTGATCCGGATAAGACAGCTTTAAAAATTTTGCGGCGAAAAAACCAATCAACAGACCCAGACCATTGTGTAAAATAACAACCAGAAAAATGAATAAACCTGATTCAAGAATATTTCCCCTGCTATTGGAAACAACAGCAGTTAAAATTGCGACAATGCCAATAACAGATACAAGCGGCAAAGCTTTTACACCTTGATCGACTTTTTCCTTCAATAAAAGTTTAATAACTATCCCCAGTACGATAGGAACAATGACAATTTGTAAAATGGATGTGAATAATGCTCCTGCAGAAACAGGGAGCCATTCGCTGGCTAAAAGAAAAATAAGTGCTGGAGTTACAATTGGCGCCAGTAAAGTTGTGCATGATGTAATCGCAACAGACAAGGCTGTGTTGCCTTTTGCCAAATACGTCATTACGTTTGAAGCGGTTCCCCCCGGGCAGCAGCCGACTAAAATAACACCGACAGCAACATCGTCTGATAATCTTAATCCTTTTGCTAAAAGAAATGCCAGCCCCGGCATAATGATAAACTGTGCCAATATCCCGATGATAACAGATTTTGGCTGTTTAAGGACAGATTTAAAATCATTGATCGAAAGGGTCATTCCCATCCCGAACATGATAATTCCCAGTAAGTACGGAACATAGTCGGATATCCATGTGAATCCGCCCGGGAAAATCAAGCTGATAATGGCAAAGAGAATCACCCAAATAGCAAACGTATCTCCGGCTTTTTTGCTTAAATTTTCTAAAAAATTCATTTGTACAAACCTCCTTACGTGTAAGACTGATTATACATTATTTTTCGAACATTTTGTT
>JAGKQJ010000206.1 GCA_017898095.1 Bacillaceae bacterium Marseille-Q3522
GTATAACCGCGAGATTATTGGCTATAGTTCGGGACCAAATAAAGATGCCCAATTAGTCTACCGTGCCTTCTCTACTGTAAAAAGCGATCTAAGCAGCCTTGAATTATTCCATACAGATCGAGGCAATGAGTTTAAGAACAAGCTCATTGACCAGGCACTGGAAACGTTTCATATCGGACGCTCATTGAGTCACAAAGGGACGCCTTATGACAACGCCGTCGCAGAGGCTACGTTCAAGACGATTAAAACTGAGTTTATCAGTAACCGCGTTTTTCCTAACCAACAAGTACTTGATCTTGAATTTTTTGACTATGTGAACTGGTTTAACAACATCCGAATACACGGTTCACTAGATTACCAGACACCGACTGAATACAAGTTGACACACCTTTAAAAAATTGTTCGATTTAGTGTTGACATACCACGTGCTCCAACCTTTCCGTTAAAATAGGCGGTGAGGATCCTCTATCTAATTCCAATAATGCATCGTTAAAAATTAAATTGTTCCGTGCTTCATCTTGTATTAACTCATCATACAGATTTTGAATCTTTTTATTGTTTTCCGGAGCATTACTTTTAAAATTTGTATACCGGGGCAGCAATATTTGCTTAAAAGGCAGTATTTTTGCTTGTTCTTTTGCCGTCACTTTATAACGGATCGGGCCAAGTTGCATGAACATGATCGGATGCAGGCCATCCTTTCGTTTAGGTGTTGCTGTCAATCCATGGACATATTTTGCTTCAACTTTTTTTAACACCTGTTCATAGCTGAATGAAGCAGCATGATGGCACTCATCGACGATAATTTGCCCATATTGCGTAACAAGTTCAAGTTTAATTATACTAAAAAGTAAGAAAATGTGAAATTCAAACTCTTTTTGTTGATTAAAGCTTGCGGCGGTGATATGATTAATTCACGAAAACTTCATACATTATCTTCAGGGCAGGGTGCAAATCCCGACCGGCGGTACAGCCCGCGAGCCGTAAGGCAGATTCGGTGAAACTCCGAGGCCGACAGTATAGTCTGGATGGAAGAAGATAAAGACTCAATAGCTTAGCTTGTAAAAATCACAGTATACCTATAGGAATTTTATTTCCGGCTGATTTACAACACTGCTATTTCCAATGAAAGCGATGGCAATATGATTGTAATTTTTTCAATTGTTGTATTCGACAATGCAATTGCGTTTTTTGCCAATTACTTGAAATATGAAAAAGCTGTTCTGTAATCAAATTGGTGTATCTTTTTACAAAAAAGGATATTGATTTGTATTTGCGGTGCGTACATTTTTTTGTAAGTTTACCGTGAATTCAGTCTTTTTATATTATGCCCTGGGATATTTTCTCAGGGCTTTATTTATGCTTAAAACAAGCGGAGTGGTCATTTTGGATATCAAATACATGTACAGGGCATTGGATCTAGCAAAAAAAGGAGTTGGTTTTACTAACCCCAACCCATTGGTCGGAGCGGTCATTGTTAAAGATGGAAGAATTATTGGGGAAGGCTATCATAAATTTTATGGCGGCGATCATGCGGAAATAAATGCCATAAGCAGCGCAAGTGAAGATGTGAGCGGGGCTGAGATGTATGTCACTTTAGAGCCATGCTCACACTATGGGAAAACACCGCCTTGTGTGGACGCAATCATAAAAAATCGCATCAAAAAGGTCATCATCGGTTTCCAAGATCCGAATCCATTGGTTTCTGGGAGAGGAATAAAATTCCTTCGTGAAAATGGTGTGGAAGTGGTGACCGGCGTTCTTGAAAATGAAGGAAAAGCATTGAACGAGATCTATTTAAAATATATCTCGACCGGTCTTCCTTTTTGCATCATGAAAACAGCAATGACATTGGACGGAAAAATAGCTACCTATACCGGTGATTCTAAATGGATAACCGGAGAGCTTTCGCGAAAATATGTCCATCAGCTCCGGCACCGGGTCAGCGGCATTATCGTCGGAATTGGCACAGTTTTAGCCGATGACCCAATGTTAACAACCCGGATAAAAGATGGAAGAGATGCCGCAAGAATCATCGTTGACAGCAGTGGAAAAATCCCGTTGGAAGCTAAAGTACTGCATGTACAATCAGCAGCACCAACAATTATCGCCACTACTGCAAAAGCGGATAAGGATAAAATAACAGTGCTGAAACAGATAGGCACACAAGTCATCGTAACACCAATAAAAGAGGGTGCGGTTGATTTATCGTACTTAATGAAGGCACTGGGAGAAATGAAGATTGACAGCATTCTTTTAGAAGGCGGAAGCAAACTGAATTTCAGCGCCTTGAAGGAAGGAATTGTTGATAAAGTAAATGCCTTTATCGCACCGAAAATTATCGGCGGAGATATGGCAAAAACTGCTGTCGGTGGCCGGGGAGCAGCATATATGAAGGAGGCGATCCCGTTGAAAAATATCGAGATTCACCATTTTGGTCCGGACATCATGTTAGAAGGCTGGATCGAAGGAAAGGAGGGCGTATAATGTTTACCGGATTAGTGGAGGAAATCGGAAAGGTAGCGACCGTGAAAAAAGCTCTGAATTCCGCGGCGATCACTATAAAAGCAAAAAAAGTATTGGAAGACGTAAACATTGGCGACAGCATTTTAACAAATGGCATTTGCCTGACCGTGACAGCCTTTAACCGCGACACATTCACAGTGGATGTGATGGCGGAAACGATGCGGCGGACAAATTTACATCAAATCGCACCGGGAACGGAAATAAATTTGGAACGGGCATTGATGGCAGGCGGAAGGCTGGGCGGGCATTTAGTCAGCGGCCATATTGACGGCACAGGTTCGATTAGATCGTTCATAAAAGAAGAAAATGCGGTTTGGATAACAATTTCAGCTGCCCCGCAAATTTTAAAATATGTCGTTGAAAAAGGCTCAATTGCAATCGATGGCGTAAGCTTAACGGTTGCTTATGTCAATGATGCCGAGTTCAAAGTGTCGATCATTCCCCATACGAAGGAGATGACAACGCTTCTTAAAAAGAACATTGGTGACACGGTAAATTTGGAATGCGATATGATAGGGAAATATGTTGAAAAATTTTTAGGTGGCGGAAAAAGAGAAGCAATCAATATGCGTTTTCTTCAAGAAAACGGGTTTGCTTAATAACAGGAAAAATGGAATTGCAAAATAACAGCAGGAGGACTGAAAATGAGTCATTTTAATACGATTGAAGAAGCGATCGAAGACATTAAGGCCGGAAAAATGATTGTCGTTGTCGATGATGAGGACAGGGAAAATGAAGGCGATATTGTAATGGCAGCAGAAAAAGTCACGCCGGAAGCAATTAATTTTATGGCGAAATTCGGCAGGGGACTGATTTGCATGCCAATTGCCGGGGAAAGGCTCAAAGAGCTGCAAATTAATTCAATGGTCGCGGAAAACACTGAATCCCAACAAACTGCTTTTACAGTGTCGATCGATGCTTTAGAGACAACGACAGGTATTTCTGCATTTGAACGGGCAATGACAATAAAAAAGGTGTTGGATAAAAATGCGTCAGCGGCAGATTTTCGCAGACCCGGTCATATTTTTCCGTTAGAAGCGAAAAATGGAGGCATTTTAAAAAGAGCCGGGCATACTGAGGCTGCGGTTGATTTAGCAGTTGAAGCAGGACTTTATTCGGCAGGAGTTATATGCGAAATTATGAATGAAGACGGCACAATGGCAAGAGTGCCTGAGCTTTTTGAATTTGTAAAGCAGCACCAGCTGAAAATCATCACGATAGCAGACTTCATCGCCTATAGGAAGAAAAAAGAAGTATATGTGAAAAAAGTTGCCGAATGCAAGTTGCCGACAAAATATGGGGAATTTAACATGATCGGCTATGTAAATTCCCTTAACGGAGAACATCATGTTGCCTTGGTAAAAGGAGATGTTTCAGACGGAGATCCGGTTTTATTAAGAGTTCATTCTGAATGCTTAACCGGCGATGCTTTTGCTTCCCTAAGATGTGATTGCGGGGAACAATTGGCTGCAGCCCTGAGAAAAATTGAAGAAGAAGGCAGAGGCATTCTCCTTTATATGCGGCAAGAGGGCAGAGGCATCGGGCTGATCAATAAAATAAAAGCGTACGCCCTTCAGGATCAGGGTATGGATACCGTTGAAGCAAACTTGGCGCTTGGTTTCCCGGCTGATTTACGGGATTACGGGATTGGCGCGCAAATTCTCGCTGATCTCGGAGTGAAAAAAATAAGACTGATGACCAATAACCCGAAAAAAATCGCCGGACTTACCGGATACGGAATGGAGATTTCTGAAAGGGTTCCGATCCAAATGAATCACAATGAACGGAATTTATTTTACTTACAAACAAAGCAAGAAAAGCTTGGCCACATGCTGAAGTTTACAAAAGAAACCGAGAGGACGAGATAAGATGAAAACGTATGAAGGGACATTAGTTGCAAAAGGGTTAAAATTCGCCATTATTGCCGGGCGGTTTAATAACTTTATCGGTGCCAGACTGGTGGAAGGAGCGTTGGACGCTTTAAAGCGCCATGGCACAGAAGAGGAAGAGGTGGAAATTGCCTGGGTTCCCGGTGCATTTGAAATTCCCCTTACGGCAAAGAAAATGGCGCAATCAAAAAAATATGACGCGATCATCTGCCTCGGTGCCGTCATACGCGGTGCCACTCCGCATTTCGATTATGTAAGTAATGAAGTAGCGAAAGGAATCGCCAGTGTATCACTAGAAACAGAAATACCGGTTATATTCGGCGTCCTGACTACGGAGACAATTGAACAGGCAATTGAAAGAGCGGGAACAAAAGCGGGAAACAAAGGCTACGAAGCCGCAGTTTCCGCGATCGAAATGGCAAACTTACTCAGATCTTTTAACAAATAACAATGGCGGGGTTCCGACCCCGCTTTAAAAGTTGTAAAATAGAAACAGTTAGCAGAAAACCAATAAGGATATTGCCGCGGCATCAAAATGTCTGCTTTTTCCAGTCATAAATATTGATATGAAAATTATATTTTCATCCGAGTTTGTGACCCAGCGGTCATGGATGTTTGATATGAAAATTCCAGAGTTTGTGACCCCAACGGTTCATTGATGTTTAGTAAAATTTCATTTGCAAAGTTGACTTGGCGATTGGAAAGAAACAGCCGGCCTTGGTTATCATTTTCTGAGGAGATGGATGAATGTGATATCACTGCAAGAAATAGCAGACAAACTTGATGAAGTAACTGACACTTGGTATGTTTACTATCATGTCAAAACAGAAAAATTCGTTGATGTACAGATCGAGTATATAAGTATAGCTGAAGAAATGGAAGAAGATGATGATTTAAGCAAATACATGGATTGGGAACAGGAAGAGATAAAAGGAGCTTTAAATATTTTAGAAAATTGGAATGAATACATAAGACTGCCGACACAGTTTGATATTCATGAATATTCGATAATGGAGGACTATGCGTACTCCGTAGATGATGCCCGAAAAAGCAATAAATTGTTACGTGCTCTAAGCGGAAGAGGCGCTTTCCGCAGGTTTAAAGATACGGTTATTGATTTGGGATTGAGTCAAGACTGGTATGATTTCAGAGATTTAGCATATCTTTAGGATCGCGAAATAATGGTGCGAAGTTCATCATATTCCTTATAGAGAATAGATAAAAGGTTGGAAATATTATTTATTGCTCAATCTATTATACTTCGATCATAGTCGTCAATTATGGACATTACAAAGAAAAACCGTGGAGGACTTGTCCGGCTTCGCCCCCACGTTTCCATGCCTTAGTCTGCTCTGGCAATCCTCTGCGCCGGCATGATCAAAGCGGCCACGTCATGTGGTGCCTCGAAAATTCTTTGATGAAAATTTCATATTAAGGTGTGTATTTCAATTGTTGCGATAATTCCTTACCAACTTTTTTTAGTAAAGTAATATATTCCTGCAAATCGCGGTCATTAACACGCGCGACTAAGGTAGAAATGCTAAGTGCAGCTATTACTTTATTCTCCCGATTTTGTATGGGAACAGAAATACATCTGACACCTGGTTCATTTTCTTGATTATCTAATCCGTAACCTAACTTTCTCACCTTATCCAGCTCATCAAGAAACTCTTCCTTACCAGTTATCGTGTTATCCGCATACTTAACAAATTGATAGTCCTTTAATAAGTGTTCGATCATTTCCGGGCTTTGGAACGATAATAGCGCTTTTCCAATTGCAGTTGAATGAAGAGGAATTCTTCTTCCAATCATAGAATAACGAATAACCGCATTTGCCCCATCCACTTTGTCAATGTATACTCCTTCATGTCCATCCAATATACCAAGATGTGTAGTTTGTCCTGTTTTTATGGATAAATCGACAAGATACTTTTTTGATACTTGACGTAAATCCATAGAATTAATGAGAAAATTCCCCCGTTCAACTAGCTTCATACCTAATTTATATTTTCCATTTTCAGTATTTTGATCAATATAGTGATATTTTTGCAT
>JAGKQJ010000207.1 GCA_017898095.1 Bacillaceae bacterium Marseille-Q3522
ATATAGAATATTTTACATTATTAAAGGTACCATTGTATGCCGCTTTTGCGGTTTACAAGGTACCTTTTTTACAGTTAAGAAATGCTGAATGCTTTTTTTAAAGAGATAAATCTAATTCTTCTGTTTTGCTGAGGGCGGAAAGGTAGAAATAGAAAAATAGATTCGAAAGTTGTGGAATATTTTTCATTTTCTTTGGAAAAATAAAGGAACGAATCAACTCAGGGTGAAGGGTCATGTATAAAGTGAAACCTCCATCAGTGGGGGTTTTTCGACGTACAGGACGTACTAGTGCCGACGTTGCAACAGGACGCCTGCGCCTTTAGTCGGTAGACGTACAGGACGTACTAGTGCCGACGAAGACATGTGGCCGTGGCGTACTTATTCGGCCCTCATCCCCACTGATGGTTAGCCACGCGGAGCCTGACTGATTTTTCTAAAGGCTGAAGCCCAAAGAAAAACCTTACCACGCAGAGCCTGGTTGAAATATCTAAGAGCTGAAGCTCTAAGATATTCCTTATCACGCGGAGCCTGACTGGTTTCTCTAAAGGCTGAAGCCTTAAGAGAAACCTTGTTTCACCAATCGGGCTTTTAGGGCAGTTTATCCCCCGCCTAACTTGATTGGTTTCTCCTCTATTTTTGAGGCGGGGGTATTACTGCCCCTTAATCTGCGATAAATTACCTTTTTTAAAAAATCGAAACAGAACGGCCGGGGATAATGAACGGACACTAATTTCCAATCAGTATTTGGAAGCGTTTCAAGGTAAGAAATTACCGAATAAAATAGCGGATTCTATTCAACTTTTCCAGGATAATCACTTTTTATCATAGCTTTCATTTGTTAAAATAGTACTATCCTTTTAGAATTGTGAGGGAATATTTGTGAAAAAAGAATATGCAGTAATCGGTCTTGGCCGTTTTGGAAGCAGTATTTGCCGTACATTAATTGCACATGGAATGGAAGTGCTTGTAATCGACTCAAATGAGGAACGGATTAATGAGTTTTCCGCAATCGTAAGCCATGCTGTTGTAGGTGATGCGACGGATGAAAATATGTTAAAATCGATCGGCATACGAAATATTGATCATGTCGTTGTTGCCATCGGTGATAATATCCAGGCAAGTATATTAACAACGCTGATTTTAAAAGAACTGGGTGTCAAATTCATAACAGCAAAAGCGCAAAATGATTATCATGGCAAGGTTTTGAGTAAAATCGGCGCAGATGTTGTCGTCCACCCCGAACGCGACATGGGAAAACGGATTGCCAACCAAATGGTTTCAAAAAATATATTAGATTACCTGGAATTATCGGATCGTCACAGCATTGTGGAGATCGCCGCAAATGACCGTCTGATCGGCCACTCTATTTTAGATTTAGATATCAGGGCATTATACGGAATTAATATCGTTGCGATCAAAAGAAATAAAGATATTATTGTCTCTCCGCAGGCAAGTGAAGTATTTTTAGATGGTGATGTATTAATTGTCATTGGGGAGGAAGAAGATATTCAACGCTTTCAAAAAAAAGTGATGTGAAACAGAGGCAAGAGACCGGAGGTCGGAAAAGAAGAAACCCGCTAAAAGCGGGTTTTAAGTACTTTTTCGGCCTTTGATTTAGAAGTAAGAAGAGTTTCCGTCCGGTATAGAGACAAAACGAGTTTCTATCAATCCCGCTGCCAAATTTAAAAACCCGCTTAGCGGGTTTCATCAAAATCTGACCTCCGACTTCTGTTACACCTCCATGATTATTGGCAAGATCATCGGCCGGCGTTTGGTTTTTTCAAAAAGGAATGGTGATAATGTGTCTGTAATTTCATTTTTAATTTCAGACCATTGTGTTGTTTTGCGGTCCATTACTTTTTCCAAGTGCGTTGCTATTAAGCTTTGTGCATCATTGATTAAATCACCGGATTCCCTCATATACACAAAGCCGCGGGATATGATATCCGGACCGGCGGCAATTTTAAATTCTTTCATATTGATACTGACGACCACGACAACAAGCCCTTCTTCAGAAAGAATGCGGCGGTCACGCAGGACAATATTTCCAATATCACCGATTCCGCTGCCGTCAATATAGACGGAGCCCGATGTTATTTTTCCGGCAATCTGGGCAGAGTTATCACTAAGTGCCAAAACTTCGCCATTATCCATAATAAAACAATTTTCTTCAGCAACGTCGCAATCGATTGCTAATTTGCAATGTGTTTTTAGCATGCGGTATTCACCATGGATCGGCATAAAGAATTTTGGCTTCATTAACCGCAGCATAAGCTTTTGTTCTTCCTGCCCCCCGTGTCCTGATGTATGAATATCATTTAACGGTCCGTGAATAACATCCGCCCCCGCCCGGTAAAGCATATTAATGGTCTTGGAGACACTTAATGTGTTACCAGGGATCGGAGACGAAGAGAAGACAACCGTATCTCCGGGAATTATTTGTATTTGGCGATGCGTCCCGTTCGCAATTCTCGATAACGCAGCCATCGGTTCTCCTTGACTTCCGGTACATAAAATCGTTACCTTATTAGCTGGGAGACGAAGCAACTGCTGTGTATCAATAAATGTATCTTTCGGTGCGCGGATATAGCCAAGATCCTGTCCAATATCAATAGCAGCCTCCATGCTGCGTCCGAACACAGCAATTTTTCTGCCGTTTGCTACTGCAGCTTCCGTTACTTGCTGCAGGCGATGTATATTCGAGGCAAACGTGGCAAATATGACACGCCCGTCCACTTTCCGAAAAATATCTTGAATGCTTTCACCAACGCGCCTTTCTGACATCGTAAAATTTGGAATTTCACTGTTTGTACTGTCAGACAAAAGACAGAGTACGCCCTCTTTTCCTATCTCAGCCATTTTTGTTAAATTGGCAGGCTCTCCGACTGGGGTGAAATCAAATTTAAAATCACCGGTTTGGACAATATTTCCCGGAGGTGTTTTTACGACTATACCATACGAGTCTGGGATACTATGAGTCGTCCGGAAAAAGGAAACAGAAGTTTTACGGAATTTAATAACGTCGTCTTCTTTTATCTCATAAAGTTTCGTCTGACGCAATAATCCATGTTCCTCCAGCTTATTTTTGATCAGTCCCAAAGCAAGCTGGCCGCCGTAAATAGGAACATTGATTTGTTTGAGCAAGTAAGGTATTCCGCCAATATGATCTTCATGACCATGTGTTACGAATAGTCCTTTTATTTTTTCTTCATTTTTCACTAAATAGCTGTAGTCCGGAATTACATAATCAATTCCCAGTAATTCGTCTTCCGGAAATTTGATGCCAGCATCTATGATAATAATTTCATCCTGAAACTGGACGGCATACGTATTTTTTCCGATTTCCCCGAGTCCACCGAGGGCAAATACAGCTGTTTGGTCATTTTTAACAAATTTCATAAATTATTCAATCTCCAATTCTTTAAAATCAGGTTTTTTCTTTTCATACTCTAAAAAAGCACCGGTAACTGGTGTGATAAATTCAATATTATACGGAAATTTCCCCATTTTTGCACGAATATCCCGTTCGGATTCACCGTCTAAATAAAGGGTTTTCGTTTTTTCACGTACCGCTACTTCTTTTGTTGATTCTTGATAAAATACTTTAAATAACATTATTAATCTCTCCTGTCCATTTACACTTTTGATTTATATTATAAAAACAATATGTTGTACATCTACATCTAATGTATAAAGTGAAACTTCCATCAGTGGATTTTTTCGACAGGACGTACTAGTGCCGACGTTGCCACAGGACGTTACGTTATAAGTCTTCCTTCATCCCCACTGATGGTTAGTCGCGCAGAGAGCCTGATTGGAGTTTCTAATGGCTGAAGCCTATAGAGAAACCTTGTCGCGCGGAGCCTAATTGATTTTTCTAAGGGCTGAAGCCAAAGAAAAACCTTATCACGCAAAGCCTGATTGATTTTTCTAATGGCTGAAGCCAAAGAAAAACCTTACCTCACCAATCGGGCTTTTAGGGGCAGTTTATCCCCAGCCTAACATGATTGGTTACACCTCTAATTTTGATGCGAGGGTATTACTGCCCCTTAATCTGCGATAAACTTACCCAATGATAGGAATGGAGTTTATTTGCTTAGAGTTCGACAAGGTGGACTTAATTTAGAGGTTCTACATATTAATTTACAATAAGGAAGGAGCCCTTCGCAACATTGAAGGGCTCAATTTCATTAAGCAATGGATTTTTTGCGCAGCATGTCTCTCCACTGTTTTAAAAGCTTTTTCCGCAGCTTCTTTAACATAGTGGATCATCTCCTTACTTTCTATTTTAAATCTTCCTTGTCCAAAGTAAAAGCTTTCTTTTAAAAAAGTGATGAAAAATTTACTCCATTAATAGTATATGCTATATGCATGGAACTTTTCATGGATAAACATGGAAGAAAAGAACAGCTATGAAGCCGTTCAATAAAATAGACGAACCTTCGTTTTACCTTTCTATGTTTGAAAGGTTAAGACCTCCACCTCTAACCCGTAACGCAGGTGGAATTTTTTAAGCAAGTGGGGTAGAGTCCCCATCTGATTTCTCGAGTTCCTGCGCTTGCTAAAATGAGTTCACTTTTCAATCATAATAGCATTTTCGGCAGGATGAAATGGACTTTTACGGTCAATATGATCATAAAACATGATTCCGTTTAGATGATCGATTTCATGCTGAATGACAATCGCAGGAAGATCTTTCAACCGGAGCTTTATTTCTTTCCCATTTATATCATACCCTTTTACAGTGACTTTCCGGTATCTTGGAACATAACCCGGTATCGCTTCATCTACAGATAAACAGCCTTCGCCGGAGCTTAAATAGGCGCGCTCAACGGAATGGCTGACTATTTTCGGATTAATTATTGCATAGCTGTGCAATACATCTTTATTATCTTGCACATGAATGGCGATCATTCTTTTAGAAACATTTATTTGTGGTGCGGCAAGCCCTATTCCTCCGCGCAGATTATACTTAGAAGAAATTTCAGGGTCCTGGCTGTTTTTTAAATATTCTAAAAGCAATTTTAAAATATGCTTATCTTCTTCAGATGGCGGTAACGCCACTTCCTCTGCTTTTTTTCGTAAAGCAGGATGACCATCGCGAATGATATCATCCATTGTTAACACGATCTCTCACTTCCTTCGTTCTTCTATCGATTATTGTTAAACAGCAATTAAACGATAGATATGCTCTAGAAACAGTTTAACAAAAAATGAAGAGGATGTTAATCAGATTACTCAGGAAAAAGAAAGAGATATGAATGAAGATTAAGAAAAGATTGCAGTGTTTTCACCCGTAATAAATCAACAATTGGAAGAATATAAATAAAAAAATGGACAAGTCATCGCAAATTACATAAGACTATTGAACAATCAAGGATGAATCGATATAGTATAAAAGGATAGAGATAAGGAGGATTGGCTTGTGTTTTCCCGAAAATTAATTATTTTGTTTTCTGCTGTTTTATTATTAAGTATGAGCGGCTGTTTTAATCAAAAAAGCTCTGAAGAAAAGGCGTATGAATTGCTGGAAAAAGTGGTCGCAGAAGAGAGTGAATTTGAGGAACAACAGGATCCGCTTGTGGAATTGGAGAGAAAGGAAAAAGATTTATACAATCAGATCATTTCCCTTGGCATGAAAGAAATGGAGCAAGTTATCAAGCTTTCGGACGAGGCATTGGATATTACTACACAACGAAAAGAACTGATGGATAAAGAGCAGGAAAGCATGGAAGCTGCAAAGAAAAAATTTGAAAAATTTGCCGATATTATTACAGAATTTGAAGATCAGGCGGAATTGCAAAAAAAAGCAAAGGATCTCAATCAAATCATGATGGATCGTTATCAGACACATGATCAAATTTATTCTCTTTATTCTGAAGGTCTGCAATATGATCAGCAGCTCTATGAAATGTTTAAGCAAGAAAATGTTACGATCGATCAATTAGAGGAACAAATTGAAAAAATTAATGGAGTTTACGAAAAAGTTTTCCAAACAAATGAAAAATTTAATGATTTAACTAATCAGTATAATGAAACGAAGCTAGATTTTTATAAAGAATCAGGCTTAAAAATTAAAAATGAAGAATAAGGAAAACATCCAAAAAAGCAACAGTACAGCTGTTGTTTTTTTGTGGAATTAAAAAAATATAAAATAAAAAGATCTGGCTGTCCTGTCTTTCATGAGCAGGAAAAAGCTATAATACAGTTTCTGTTTCTGATTGATACAGTTTTCACAAACTAAGATGCAAAAATTTTTATTAAACCACGAAATATCTTAAAGCAAAGTGATTGACGGAGCTATTTTATATACTTATACTAGGG
>JAGKQJ010000208.1 GCA_017898095.1 Bacillaceae bacterium Marseille-Q3522
GAAAAAGGAGGTTGCAGCCAAGCAATACAAAAAAGAACACTTTCCATTTATTTTTCTTAATCATATGAAAACTCCTAATAATATGTTGTTTCTATTGTATTTATAGGAATAAACGGCTTTCTCAATGGAACAAAAAAACAAATCCCCGGCGATCACTCCGTTTCTTCGGGACTGAAAGTAACTTTATCCAGGCTTTCAAATACACGTGAAGCAATCAGCTCGTAACCGTGATTATTTGGGTGGAAAAAATCAGTGTATACTAAATTTTCTTCTGTTTGAAATAAGTCGGCAATATCAACAAAGTACGTATTCGTATATTGATAAAGTACCTCTTTACTTCTTTCATTCCAATCGGCTATGACTTGATTTAATTCCGTCACCGTTGAAAACCATCTATAAATAGGATTATACAGCCCAACCAGAACAATGCCTGCCGCGTTATTTTCCGTTCGTATTGTTTCCAGCACCCGGTTTAAATCGTTCTCATATTGCTCTTTATACGGATCGAAAACACTTAATTGCAGCGAAGTAAAGTGATCACGGATCACCTTCATCAAGTCGTTGCCGCCGATCGTGACAATGATCAGATCCGCCTCTTGCAGCGCTTGTTTCAGTTCAGGTGTTTCCAATCGTTTTAATAACTGACTTGTCCGGTTTCCTTTTTTCCCGAAATTTGCAAAATCCGTTTTGTTAATTCCCTTCTCCGTCTCCATCAATGATTGTAAATAGGGAATATAGCCTCCTTGTTTTGTCTCATCTCCAATTCCTTCTGTCAGAGAATCTCCGACAGAAACCACTTTGATATCCCTGGGGATGAAATCTACTGGTATCTGATCTTTCTGCAATTGGCTGAATTCTTTCTCTTTATTCAAAGAAGAATGACTCACGGCGGACTGTGCACACGCTGTTAATATTAAAAATGTAAGGAAAAGAAAGATGTAAGCTTTTCGCATCAGATGACCAACCCTTTCTAAAATACTTTATTATAGCATGTTTCCATTTATGAAAGGAAAATCATCATTTCTTCCTTTATTATATTCCTTTCTTTTCTTTCAAACAAATGATGCAAATGGCTATAGAATAATAAAAGAGAGGCTATTACACGGAGGGTAAAATTGCTAAAATGGGGAGATGAATTTTGGCACTTAGGACATAAAAATATCAGGTAAGTTTCCTTATGAAAAGAAAGTCCAGGCGGAATAAAGTATCCGCCTGATTCCCCGATTATTAATCTGCTGAAATGAGCTTACTGTAATGTTTTTATGTCGCTTATGATTTGTTCAAGTGGTATATCTGCTAAACCGGAATACGATTGTTTAATAACACCATTCTGATCTACTAAAAATATTTCGGTACCGTGAATTACCTGGTCGTCACTTGCCGGTTTTTTTACAAGCGTGTGAAAAACCATTGCGGCAAACTGCTCGATATACACCTGTTTATAACCGGTTAAAAAATTCCAGTTAGCAAAATCAACGCCGAACTTGTTGGCAAATTCCATCAGCACTTCCGGTTTATCCATTTCAGGATCTACACTGAATGCAACCAATTGCAAATCAAGATTCTCCTCTTGTGCTAGAAGCTGAATTTTTTTCATATTCGCTGTCATCGGCAAACAAACGTCATCGCAATTTGTAAAAATGAAAGCAGCAAGCCAGACCTTGCCTTTTAAATCACTCATACCAAAGCTTTTTCCACTCTGATTTGTAAAGGAAAAATCTTCTTCAATCGGCCAATCCAAGGCATTTTTTATACCTGCCAGTCCGCTTCCCGGTATGAAAAGAACAATAACGGCGCAGCAAACAAGCATCATCAGCTTTTTCATCTTCCACTCCCTGCCTTCCCCCTTGTTTCATTCTTATTGTAGCAAACGCTTTAAAAAGATGAAAGATTAAGAAGAAAGAGAATAGAAAGCAGTGCAAAACCCGGAGACCAGCTGGAGACTTGCTCCATCTAATTGGAAATATGCCCCCTGCTCCTTGAGTTAAGCACGAGGCTACATGAAAATCAATGCACTAATACTCATATCAAAAAATGAAACAATTGATTATCTTTATTCACTTCTGTATAGGCAAACCCCTTTTTATTCATTCTTTCAATGAGTTGTCCGTAGTCATCAGGATCATTTAATTCAATTCCCACTAACGCAGGCCCATTTTCGCGATTATTTTTTTTCGTATACTCGAACCTCGTAATATCATCGGTCGTGCCAAGAACTTCGTCAAGAAACTCACGCAATGCTCCTGCTCTTTGCGGAAAATTAACAATGAAGTAATAAAGGAAACCTTCGTAGAGAAGAGAGCGTTCTTTGATTTCCTGCATTCTGCCGATATCATTGTTGCCACCGCTGATCAAACAGACAACTGTTTTTCCTTTTATTTCTTCTTTATAGAAATCAAGCGCCGCGATTGGCATTGCCCCGGCCGGCTCTGCAACAATGGCATGTTCATTGTACAGTTCTAGAATGGTAGTGCATACTTTTCCTTCAGGAACAAGAATGATGTCATTTAGCAGCTCAGAACAGATGGAAAACGTTTTTTCCCCGACACATTTAACAGCTGCACCGTCGATAAATTTATCAATCTTATCTAACGGAGTGACCTTTTTTGCTTGAAGGGATGCTTTCATAGATGGTGCTCCGACGGGTTCAACACCTATGATTTTAGTCTGCGGCGATACACTTTTTATATAGGTGCTTATCCCGGCAATCAATCCGCCGCCGCCAATGCTGGCTAATACATAATCTATTGGTTCTTCACAATCATTCAAAATTTCTACAGCAGCGGTTCCCTGGCCGGCAATGACCATTTCATCATCAAATGGGTGAATAAATACCCGTTCTTCCTTTTCACAGCATGCTACCGCTTCCATGTATGAATCGTCAAATGTGTCTCCAATTAGAATTATTTCTACATAGCCTCTGCCAAATAGTTCTACTTGACTTACTTTTTGTCGCGGTGTCGTAGATGGCATAAAAATTTTACCATTCACTTTTAAATGGCGGCAGGCATAAGCAACTCCTTGTGCATGATTCCCGGCACTTGCACAAACAACTCCTTTTGTTAATTCTCCGTTTTCCATCCGCATTTTCATAGAATAAAAAGCACCGCGAAGCTTAAACGAACGCACATGCTGTAAATCTTCCCGTTTTACATACAAATTGCATTGATATTTTTCTGACAACAGTTCATTTTTTTGCAGTGGTGTATGGGTAACGATATCTTTTAAATGCTGATAGGCGATTAAGATATCTTCTAATTGTACCCATTTTTTCTTCATGACCTCTTGCTCCACTTAAGTTACCCTCCAAAATTTTTAATAATTAACCAACAAACTAATTTTTTTATTATACCATGATCATGTGAGGTTTTGCATTAATATTTACAAATATTCAATCTTTCCAAATTATCTTAATTATTTATTAATAAACAACAATTGAAGGAGCAGCTTACGATGATGTTTGTGTTCATCGTTTACTGCCTGTATAAGTAAATTTTACCCCTCTAATTTACGTTCATAAATATGAAATTCATAATCGTATGGATTCTTTTCATTTTTTATTCCCGGTTCTCTTGAAATAAGTGTCCAATCTTTTTTTCGAATGTCTGGAAAATATGTATCCCCTGAAAAAGTGTGATAGATTTCGGTTATATATAGCCGGTCAGCTATTGGCAGCAAGCCGCGGAAAATTTCCGCTCCGCCGATCACAAAAAATTCTTCCGTTTTTCCGCTGCTATAGGCAATAAATTCATCAATGGAATGAAAAACAGTACATCCGGCAAAGTTTGCTTCCTTATTTCTCGTAATTACTATATTTTTTCTGTTCGGCAACGGTTTCCCGATAGATGAAAATGTCTTTCTTCCCATTACAACGGTATGACCTGTTGTCAGCCGCTTGAAATATTGCAAATCAGCAGGCAGATGCCACGGAAGTTTGTTGTCTTTTCCTATCAAATGATTTTCATCCATTGCTAATAAAAATGATATCATGTTTTTCTCCTTCCTGTCCCGAAGGGCTAAGACTCCCACCTCTAAGCAAGGCGCAGGTGGGATTTTCCAATCAGGTGGAGTAAAGTCTCCACCTGATTCCCAGAAGTTTAGTATACTGAAACTAGCTCACTATCCGCGTTAAACTGCGATCGGTGCTTTGATAGACGGATAAGGATGATAATTTTCCAGCTGCAAATCATCTAATTCACAATTGAACACATTGTCAAAAGAGTCTTTGATATTTAATACAGGTAATTCCCTTGGCTGCCGCTGTAATTGTAATTTTACTTGATCCATATGATTTAAATAAATATGACCGTCACCAATTGTGTGGATAAAATCTCCTGCCTGCAAACCGCATTCCTTAGCAATTAAATGTGTCAATAAAGAGTAGCTTGCGATATTAAAGGGGACTCCCAAAAAAATGTCCGCACTTCGCTGATACAATTGACAGGAAAGTTTTCCATTACAGACATAGAATTGAAATAAACTATGGCAAGGAGGCAAAACCATATTCGCTGGTACATCTTCCGGATTCCATGCAGTTACAATCAATCTCCTTGAATCGGGATTATTTTTAATCATTTGGATAACATTTTTTAATTGATCAATCGTTTCCCCGGTAGATGTCTTCCAAGCCCGCCATTGCTTTCCATATACATTACCAAGATCCCCGTATTTTGCGGCAAATGCTTCATCTGTTAAAATAAGCGCAACAAAGCGCTGCATTTCTTTTTCATATTCAGCTTTAAATTCCTGATCCTGTAATACACGCTGGCCAAAATTCGTCATATCCGGACCGTCGTAATCAGCACCTTCCACCCATTTTTGAAACGCCCATTCGTTCCAAATATGATTATTATGTTCTAATAAATATTTAATATTTGTGTCTCCCTTAATGAACCATAACAGTTCGGAAGCGATTAAACGGAAAGATAAACGCTTTGTCGTCAAGAGCGGAAAGCCTTCTTCCAAACGAAAGCGCATTTGGTAGCCAAAAATACTTTTCGTACCGGTTCCTGTCCGGTCGTTTTTCACTTCTCCATGTTCTATTACATCTGTACAAAATTGTAAATACATCGATTCATTCGCACTCATTTTTTTCTGTTACTAATTGCATATTCATGCAGTCTTCCATTAATAACAGCTTGTCCCCTTTCTCACACGAAGACGGTGTATTTTCACGTAACCTTTATTATAGCAGATATACGCGCAAGGAAACTATAAACTTCTAATATAATGATACGTTTCAGGTGCAATTTTACGTAAATATGCATTGCTTATCTCATTTGCGTAAAACATGGCAAATGCTTCGGCAAAATATTCTTCCGGATAGGTTAAAAAATAACTTTGATTGGAGAACAGCTTTTCTTTTTCCATGTTCCATATTTTTAAAAAATCTGCATTGTAGCGAATACCGTTAAAAACATGGCGGTCAATGGAATGCGCCAATTCATGAAGCTCCAGATTTATGGAACCGTGGCCTTTGCCTTTCTCGCTGGCCCCGATTTTTACTAAGACAATTTTTGCACCACCTATTCCCGGTATTTCGTCCCAAAGTATTGCTTGTTTATAGCCTCTTGGAATAACGCCCTGAAGATGCTTCGCAGTTGGATTATCTGTCAGTTTTCCGGTAAACAGCTTGATGCGAATCCCTTGATGATTTATTTTTTTTAATAATGAAGTCGGCAGCGAATCAATTCGGGTTATAATGGACAGAGCCTCTTGCTCATCGAAAGTCTCTTTTGGTAAAATAATAATATTTCCTACATCTGCAGGCGAGTTTAATTGCAGTGCTTTTTTTATTATCGAATTTTTCGGATAATTTTTCAGTTTTATGCCAAAACTAGTTTGTTGGGAGTTTCCTAATAAAAAGATTATCATCGTAATAACGAAGAAAAGTTGTAGTAACTTTCGTGGCATGTCTATTCCTTCCATCTATTAAAAATTGAATGTGCTCTCTAATGCGCAGATAAAGTGAAACTTCCATCAGTGTGGGTTTTTTCGACGTACAGGACGTACTAGTGCCGACGTTGCAACAGGACGTTGCGCCTTTAGTCGGTAGACGTACAGGACGTACTAGTGCCGACGTTGCAACAGGACGTTGCGCCTTTAGTCGGTAGACGTACAGGACGTACTAGTGCTGACGTTGCAACAGGACGTTGCGATCTTAGTCGGACTTCATCCCCCACTGATGGTTAGTCGCGCGAAGCCCGATTGAATTTTCTAAGGGCTAAAGCCCAAAGAAAATTCTTATTTCACCAATCGGGCTTTTAGGGGCAGTTTATCCCCCGCCT
>JAGKQJ010000209.1 GCA_017898095.1 Bacillaceae bacterium Marseille-Q3522
CCTTAAAGGGAAATGAATATTTATTCAATTTGTTTTGCTTTGATTATATAGAGAGTAAAAGAAATTATATTTGGGGAAGATAAAATATTATAGGACTAAAGTTTTGAATATTTAGAATTATAATATCTTAATAGAAAGGAAGGGGAGCGTTGTTGGAAAAAGTATTCCAATATATTGAAGAACACGCAGATATGTATGTAAAGTTGCTGCAGGAATTATGCAGACAACCCAGTGTTGCCGCACAGAACCGTGGAATGAAGGAAACGGCACAAATGGTTTCCGCCTTTTTAACAGAATATGCAGAGGCTAAAACAGAACAGTTGGAAACATCAGGATATCCGGTCGTATATGGGGAAATAAATAGCGGTAAAAAGAAAACTCTCTCTTTTTATAACCATTACGATGTACAGCCGGAAGACCCGCTTGAGATGTGGGAAAGTGATCCTTTTGCAGCAGAAATCAAAGATGGAAAACTTATTGCCAGAGGAGCGGCCGATAACAAGGGAAATTTAGTGGCAAGAATAGCAGCCGTACATGCATATTTACAAGTACATAAGGAGCTTCCGGTCAATATTAAATTTATTGTGGAAGGAGAAGAAGAAATCGGCAGTGTCCATTTGGAAGAGTTTCGCGATAAATATCCGGAGAAGCTCGCTTCTGACGGATGCATTTGGGAGTTCGGCTATCAAAACCCGGACGGGCAGCTGCAAGTCAGTTTAGGGGTAAAAGGAATGCTTTATGTTGAATTAAAACTGAAGGGTGCGAATATTGATTTGCATTCTGCGAGCGCTGCTATCATTGAAAATCCTGCATGGAGATTAATTTGGGCATTACAAACATTGAAAAATGACAAAGAAGAAATTTTAATCGATGGTTTTTATGACAAGGTACTGAAGCCAAATGAGGAAGAACTGGGAATTCTCGAGCAAATGAAATATGAGGAAAAGACGACTCTCAAACGCCTTGGCCTCGATCAATTTCTTTTAAATCTGTCAGGCGTCCCATTAAAAGAAAGATTGATTTTCCAGCCAACCTGTACGATTTGCGGATTTGAAACAGGGTATACAGGTGAGGGATCGAAGACAGTCCTGCCATCTGAAGCGAGAGTCAAACTGGATTTCAGGCTTGTTCCGGATCAGGATCCAAAGGAAATTTACCAACTATTAAGACAGCATTTTGATAAACATGGTTTTCACGATATCGAAATGACCATTTATTCAAGTGAGCATCCTGCAAAAACGGAATTGCATGATCCTTTAGTAGAAACGGTCATTCAAAATGTGGAAAAAGTTTACGGACGTCCGCCGACAATTAACAGAATGTCCGCCGGTACCGGCCCGATGTACATCCTTTGTCAGGAGTTAGGGATTCCTGCTGTTTCATTTGGAGTTGGAAATGCCCATTCACAAAATCATGCGCCAAACGAAAATATCACCTTGAAAGATTATCTGAATGGTATTAAAATGATCGCTGCTGTTATAGAAGAATTTCCAAAATAAATTGTCAGTGAAATTATTTCAACAATCAAAAGCATTAATGATTCTGAGGAGAATTTCTTTTTCGTCTGATTAGAAAAATGCAACTATGCTTTGATTTAAAGGATAAACCCAAATCTTATTAGCGTAAAAGCATATCTATAATTATCGATTAAATAATCTAAAAATTGGAATATATAAGTGAATTGATTTAATTCATAAAATTATGTCGCAAAAGTAAAGTCTCAACAAGAAAAAGTTTATATAGAACCTATGCACTTATTTCCTATCGGCAGGCAGAATAGATAAAACAAATAGAGAGGATGGAGAAAGTTGGTACAAGTACAAAATGAAGAATTGTTGGCTTTGGCAAAGGAAATGCATCAGGATTTGATAGCGTGGCGCCGCCATTTGCATCAAAACCCGGAAACAGCATTTGAAGAAGTAGAAACTGCAAAATTTGTACAGGAAAAATTAACGGGTCTGGGGATTGAATTTAAAAAGAATGTCGGTATAACCGGAGTAGTCGGGTTAATTAAGGGCGAAGAGCCGGGACCAACCGTTGCCCTGCGTGCTGATATGGATGCTCTGCCGATTCAAGATCAAAAGCAGGTTCCTTATGCTTCAAAAGTGAAAGGCAAAGCACATTTATGCGGACATGATTCCCATACGACGATGTTGTTAGGGGCAGCAACTTTATTAAGTAAAAACAAACCTAAAAAAGGACAGGTGAAACTGATTTTTCAACCTGCGGAAGAAAATATTGGCGGGGCGAAAAAAATGATCGCAGAAGGCGTACTGCAAGATCCGGATGTCGCGCTGATTGCAGGTCTTCATGTCCACCCGTTGGCAGATACAGGTTATACAGCGATTTGTCCAGGAATTAGCAGTGCTAATTCAGACAGATTCGATTTAACGATTATCGGAAAGGGCGGGCACGCGGCTTATCCGCACATGGCAGTTGATTCGATAACGGTTGCTGCCCAAGTGATTACCGCTTTACAACAAATTGTCAGCAGACAAGTAGAACCGATTTCGCCGGCTGTTTTAACAATAGGAAAGATCGAAGGAGGGTTTGCCCGCAATGTGATTGCTCCAAGCGTAACGATAAATGCGACTGTCCGGACTTTGGACAAAAATGTAAGGGCGCTGATGGAACAGAAAATTAAACAAATTACAAAAGGAATTTGTGATGCTTTCGGCGCAACTTACGAGATTGATTATCAAAACGGCTACCCTTCCGTGTTTAATGATGAATCACTATTACCATTGTTAGAACAAACGGCAAACGAAATTCTCGGAGAAGGAAAACTCGCAATCCGAAAAAATCCTTCTTTAGGAGGAGAAGACTTTTCCTATTACGCTGAACAAATACCGGGTATCTTTTTTCAATTAGGCATCCGCAATGAGGAAAAAGGAACAACACATTCGTTGCATCATCCACTTTTCGATATAGATGAAGATGCACTTCCGTTTGGAGCGGCGATGCTGGCGAAATTCGCATTAAATGCGTTGGAAAAATTAACAACAGAATCTACACCATTTTAAAAGTGTTGAATTATTTTGATCTTTAGAAGGAAAGACCGGTGTTACGAAAAAGCTTTATTTTAAAAAGTTTTTTCTAATATAAATTAAAAATATTGTCCTAAGTGAAGGGGGATCTTTTTGTGAAAAAAAATTGGAATAAGATTTGGCTGTGTCTACTAATCGCGATGATGGTGATTGCAGGCTGCTCAAACGGATCATCATCGGATTCCGGAGGTAATAAAGGCGGAGAAAGCGCTGAAGACAAAACATTAACCATTGCTCTGGGGACAGATATGGTGTCGTTTGATATTCATAATCACAACAATACAACAACAGAAGCGATTCATATCAATTTGTTTAACTACTTATTTAAAAACGATGAAAACCAAGAACTGCAGCCGGAACTGGTAGATACGTATGAAAATGTCGATGATACCACGTGGAAATTTAAGTTAAAAGATGGCGTCACTTTTCACAATGGGGATCCTTTAACGGCAGAGGACGTGAAGTTCACACTGGAAAGAGTAGCAAAAGACAGTTCTCTTCGTGAATATCCAAACTATAAACAAATATTAGAAGTGAGAGTACTGAATGATTTGGAATTTGAAATTGTCACGGATGGTCCGCAACCGGCATTATTAAACCGTTTGTCGCGGATTGGCTCTGGTATTTTGCCAAAAAAATATATTGAGGAAAATGGCTGGGAAGAATTTTTGAAAAATCCGGTTGGTACCGGCCCCTATAAATTTGTTGAGTGGGTACGTGATGACCGGATTGTCTTTGAACCATATGAAGATTATTGGGAAGGAAAAGTTGATGAATGGGATCAATTAGTTTTCCGTGTTATTCCGGAAGCTTCCACTCGTGTTTCTGAGTTACTAACCGGAGGAGTGGACATTGCAGCCAACATCGCTCCGGCTGAATGGGAGCGGGTAAATAATAACGACGGTACGTCGATTATCTCTACTAATTCAAACCGTGTCATTATGCTGGGTGTTCGACAAACAGAAGGTTATCCGACAGCTGACCCAAGAGTTGTAGAAGCAATCGATCTGGCAATTGACGACAAAACATTAACAGATATTGTGTTAGGCGGTGCCGGCACTCCGACACGTACCCGGGTAACACCTGGAAACTTCGGTGCAGATGAATCTTTATTTGATACGTATGAGTACGATGTAGATAAAGCAAAGTCTCTATTGGAGGAAGCGGGTTATCCAGATGGCTTTGAAATTACCTTCCATTCTCCGCACGGACGCTATCTGCAGGACAGCCAAGTAGCTGAAACGATCTCCGGAATGTTGGCGGAGGTAGGAATTAAAGCAAATATTGAGTTTATGGAATGGAGCAGTTTCGTTGAAATGCGCAACTCAAAAACAAATAAAGATCTCTATTTGATCGGGTTTGGCAACTCTATGTTTGATGCCGCCCTTGCCCTTGATCTTTATCGCTCGGAACGTGCGGCAGGTGAACTTGATTATAACAATCCGGAAGTCGATGATTTACTGGCAAAAGCAGCAATCAATATGAATCCGGAAGAACGGGCGGAACAATATCAGCAAATCCAGCAAATCGTTGCCGAAGGACGTCCGCATATCTATTTATACCAAGAGAAAAGCAACTATGGTGTAAGTGACGGTATTGACTTCCAGCCGCGCCTGGATGAAATGATTGTTGCTTCCCATATTAAACGGAAGTAAGAATGAAAAGTTCAGAGGCTAAGGGTTTTCACTCCTCCTTGGCCTCTACTATTTTTGTAAACGAGGTGAAATCGTGAAAAAATATCTAATGAGACGGCTCATTCAAATTATTCCGGTACTATTTATCATTTCCTTTTTTGTATTTGGACTGGTTCATCTTGCCGGGGATCCGGTGAATTTAATGCTTCCGGAAGATGCAACCGAAGAGGATCGGGAAGAACTGCGGAAAGCGTTAAATTTAGATAAACCATTTCTTGTACAGTATGGTACTTTCGTAGGCAATCTGGTAACCGGAGATTTTGGGACGTCGTTCCGATATAATGAGTCTGCATTACCGATCGTGCTGGAAAGGCTTCCGGCGACGCTTGAATTAGCGGCAGCTTCGATGATTGTTGCCATCATACTTGCCATCCCTCTTGGAATATGGTCGGCTACAAAACAAAATTCAATATTCGACTTATTTGCTACAGGTGGAGCGGTTTTAGGAAAAGCAATGCCTAGTTTTTGGGTGGGTATCATGCTTATCCTATTATTGGCTGTGAATTTTCAATTTTTCCCTGTTTCAGGAAGAGGAACATTTGCTCACCTTGTTCTACCCGCAATCACGTTAGGAACCGGAATCGCAGCGGAAATGACGCGGCTGATTCGCTCCAGCATGCTGGAAATCTTGCATCAGGATTATGTCAGAACAGCAAAAAGTAAAGGGTTAAGGGATTCGATCGTTATTTACCGTCATGCCTTCCGCAATTCACTGATTCCGGTAGTAACGATTACCGCCTTACAAATATCATCGTTAGTTGGCGGTGCATTGGTAACGGAAACGGTCTTTTCCTGGCCGGGACTTGGACAGCTGCTTGTTCAGGCGGTGAACGCACGGGATATGGCAATTGTTCAGGCATCCGTTTTTGTCATTGCCTTTATCGTTATCGCTATTAATCTATTATCAGATATTATTTATCGCTTGTTAGATCCGCGGATTAAATATAATTAAGAGGAGGGAGAAATATGTCTGCTAATTCTGAACAGCAATATGCAGGGGTTCCTGCAACAACTGTTCTCCCGAAAAAAAGAAATCCATTTGTCGTTTGGACAAAGCTCTTGTTTCGCAGTAAAACGGGGACGGTAGGACTTTTTATTGTACTGTTAGCAGCGATTGTCGCCATTTTTGCCCCATTCCTGGCACCGCACGATCCGATTGATCAAAATCCTGCTATGATGCTTAGGCCGCCAATATGGATGGAAGGCGGCGAAGCCGGATATTTTCTGGGCACTGATTATTTAGGGCGCGATATCTTTAGCCGTATTATTTACGGATCTCAAGTATCTTTATTAGTCGGGATTGCAGCTGTTATTGTTGCGGGATTGATTGGGGTTGTGATTGGTTTGATTGCCGGTTATTATGGCGGGATTCTCGATAACGTGTTGATGCGTATTGTAGATGCTTTTTTAGCTATTCCTAACATTTTACTTATTTTAGTGGTAATAAGTGTATTCGGTCCAAGCTTGTTTACGCTTATTTTAGTTATTGGCTTTACCAATTGGGTAAATTATGCGGCAATTGTCCGTAGTGAAGTGT
>JAGKQJ010000020.1 GCA_017898095.1 Bacillaceae bacterium Marseille-Q3522
ATATAAATTAGTATAAATGAATATACTAAGTAAAAAAGAGGAGGGAGAAGAAAGTGATCAAAGTTAAAGTATTTGACCATGAGCATGAAAAAGATTTAGAAATAGATATGAATCGCTTTCTCGAAAAAGTAGATGAAAAAAAATTAATAGATATTAAATATAATGTTGCAGCGATGCCTGAAGACGAGGAGGAGCAAATTTACTGTTTTTCTGCAATGATTATTTATCGTTCCTAAGTCATTGAATCTTACGTAATAACTTGATTGACAAATAGTCCCGTATTCTTTCTTGCGGGACTATTAATTCCTAATTGCATCCCATTCTGTCTGCTTTATGCACAGGATCATTTTCCTAATTACGAGAAACAGTTTTACTTTACACAAGATTGCCACTTGTTTCTCTCTGTTTGTGGTGGCTTTTCCGCAAAAAGAAAGGTAAACTACTAATAGCGTTTAGATTTTGTAAGGAAGGGATTATATGGCTTCAAAGCTTTTACGGGGTACCTTTATTTTAACAATAGGTACAATTTTATCAAAAATACTTGGACTTTTTTATGTTATTCCTTTTACATCCATTGTTGGCAAAGAAGGAGCTACGCTTTATCAATACTCATACATATCATATACGATTTTTATCAGTATTGCGACTGCCGGAGTTCCGCTGGCAGTTTCAAAATTTGTCTCAAAATATAATGCGTTAGAAGAATATGCAGTTGGACGAAGACTTTTTAGATCGGGCCTCGTTGTGATGCTTTGTACAGGGTTTATCGCTTTCCTTATCCTTTATTTCGCGGCACCTACGATAGCTGTGCTCTCTATCCCTTCTAATAAGCAGGAAATAAATCTTGCGGATGTCATTCAAGTCATTCGTGCGGTCAGCTTTGCCCTCATTATCGTACCGATCATGAGTTTAATCCGCGGTTATTTTCAGGGTCATCAATCAATGGGACCGTCTGCTGTATCACAGGTTGTGGAACAAATCGTCCGGGTCGTTTTTTTATTGGTCGGATCTTTTATCGTGCTTTCTGTCTTGAATGGGGAAATGGTCACTGCCGTAAGTATTGCGACCTTTGCCGCTTTTATCGGGGCGGCCGGCGGTTTAATTGTGTTAATTGTCTATTGGGTGAAACGAAAAGAAAATTTTAACAAACTTTTAGAAAAAGACAAAGGACAATCGCGGATTTCGTTCACGGAAATCTATAAGGAAATTTTGCTTTATTCCATTCCTTTTGTGTTTGTCGGCATAGCGAATTCGCTGTTTCAATTTATCGATCAAATGACGTTTAACCGAACAATGGTTTCGATCGGTTTAGCGCAAGAGACGGATTTTGCTTTTTCAGCACTGAATTATTTTTCACATAAGCTTGTTATCATTCCGGTTTCGCTGGCGACATCGTTTGCTTTGACAATTGTTCCTGCCGTAACCGCGACATTTATTGCAAAAGACAGAAAAGGACTTCACAACCAATTAAACCAGGTTTTTCAAGTGCTATTATTTTTAACGCTTCCCGCCGTTATGGGCTTATCTTTGCTTGGAGAGCCATTCTTCACGGTTTTTTATGGTTATGATGCCTTCGGTTCTTCCGTGCTTTCTGCTTATGCACCGGTAGCTCTGTTGTTCGCTTTATATTCAGTTACAGCGGCAATTTTACAGGGGATTAATGAACAGCGCTTTACAATCCTAAGTCTTTTGGTAGGGCTGTTAGTAAAGCTAAGCTTTAATATACCACTTATTAAAATGATGGAGACGAAGGGAGCGATACTGGCTACAGCACTGGGGTATGGTGCGGCGATCGCAATCAATTTAATTGTGATAAAAATATTTGTTTCTTACCGTTACCGTTTTGTCTTTCGCAGAAGCCTGTTAATTGTGATTTTCACGGCAATCATGTATGTTGGTGCAGGCGCCGCCTATCAGTTTTTTCAATTATTTCTCTCAACGGAATCCCGTTCTCAGTCGATCATTTTAATTGTGTTAACTGCTTTTATTGGTGCGCTCATATACGGTTATTTGGCTTATCGTTCCAGACTTATTTATTTTTTGTTTGGTTCAAAAGCCGTTCAGGTTTTACAAATACTGCGGCTGCGCAAGTACAATGGCGGCAGCTGAAAAATACGGCTAAAGTTTTGTATTCGAAAAACAGTTTCACTTATAATATTTATCCTGCCGGTCGAGATTTTCGCGGCAGGAAAAGAATTCTGGCGGAAAATTCCGCTTATTTTCCGTGTATTTTTTAAGTGCGTGTTTAAATAGTTGACGAATGAGAAGTAAAAAGGTGGAGGCTGGCAAAACAGATATCAGAAGACAGATAAAATCTTCTAAATCTGACATCCCGCCTCCGGCATCCGGCCACTGCTGAAGCCGCATATCTTTTGGTAACTTTTTGAACATCCTCTTTATGCAAAAAAAAACCGCCCTTATATAGTAAAGAGGGCGAATACTTTTCAAATGCTATGATGACATCTTGACTTTTTTTTTCGTTGTTGTCCATTTGCCCCGGCTTGGACTAATCACTAAACCGTTATATGCCAGAACATTTAAATCTCTCTGAATTGTCCGAGGAGTGATTCCAAATTCCTCCACAAGCTCTTGAGTTGTCACAGTTCCCTGCTTACTGATAAACATGTAAACAGATTTGATACGGTTTAACATCCGGTTAGTTGAAGGTTTCAATAAACCACTCCCTATCCATTTTTCAAACCTATGGCAAATTCCTGCAACCGACGTCTTTAGATGAAGATTTTATTGCTTATTCCACAGACAACTCCTTTTCAATATTGCTATTTGCTAATCTAGATGCCATACTTCTATCACTATTGTACTGCTTTTTAAAAATTATTTCCACTTAGTTGTTAAAATTAACGAAATATTATTTTTATTTTCCCGTTAGAGTAGTAAGATAAAAGATGACTCCAGGTAATAAAGCATATGGCGGCATGAAGGAGAAATATGTCCGAAATTTTATGAAAATATAAAAAAGGATCATAATGGAGATTGATTTAAGGGACGTAAAAACAGTAAGATGAAATAGAATAAGAGGAAATTGTCACGAAGTGAGGTGAATGGCCTGCTTGCGCAGGTTAACTTGTGAATTCAATAAATTGGCAGAAAGAAGCAGAAAAACGTAAAGACGATATCCTTTCCGATCTTAAAGGATTATTGAGGATCAAAAGTGTATTGCGAGAAGAAGAAGCAACAAAAGATGCCCCTTTAGGACTTGGTCCCAAAGAAGCGTTGCTTTATATGATCGAATTGGGAAAAAAGGATGGTTTTATTGGAAAAAATGTAGGAAATCTCGCTGGCCATCTTCAATTTGGACAAGGAGAGAAATTAATAGGAGTCCTTTGCCATGTAGATGTTGTACCTGCGGGAGACGGTTGGTCAAGCGACCCATTTCAGGCCGATATACGTAATGGTAAAATATATGCAAGAGGAGCAATAGATGATAAAGGGCCGACGATGGCTGCTTATTATGCCATCAAAATCATAAAAGAGCTTCAGCTGCCGTTGAAAAAGCGGATCCGGTTAATTATCGGAACGGATGAAGAAAGTGACTGGCGCTGTGTAAATCGTTATTTTGAAAGTGAAGAAATGCCGGCTGTCGGTTTTGCACCTGATGCTGATTTCCCAATTATTTTTGCAGAAAAAGGAATTGCTGATCTTCAGTTTGTGCAAGATATACAGGTACAAGGCGCTGAACAGGAACTAGCAATAAAGGTTCATACGTTTGAGGCAGGTTTGCGCTATAATATGGTTCCTGATTTTGCAAAAGTCCGCCTGAGTATTTTCGATATTCAAACGCAAGTTTTGCAAAGCTATCAGGAATTTTTAAAGGAAAAAGCACTGAATGGGAAATTTTACATAGATCATGGTTATGTAATTCTTGAACTGGAAGGGATATCTGCACATGGCTCCTTGCCTGAAAACGGGAAAAATGCCGGTGTCATTCTAAGCGAATTTCTTTCATTATGGAATTTGGATGATAGAAGCAGGCAATATTTCCGGTTTATTCAGCAATATTTTGCCCGAGAAACAAGAGGCACGGCACTTGGCATTGCTTTTTCAGATGAAATTAGCGGGGAATTAACAGTTAATGCCGGAATTTTAGCTTATTCAGAGAAAACAGGAGGGAAACTCGGCATAAATATCCGCTATCCTGTCACAATGGATTATGATAAGCTTGCTGCGACATTAACGGAAAAAGCTGTGAAACACCATTTCCAAATGGAAGTAATCGCAAATTCAAAGCCGCATCATGTAGAAAAAGATCATCCGCTGATTCATACTTTACGAAAGGTGTACGAAGAACAAACCGGAGATCAGGCAGAGCTGCTGGCGATTGGCGGGGGGACATATGCGCGCTCTTTAAAGGCCGGAGTTGCTTTCGGACCATTGTTTCCCGGAAGAGAAGACGTTGCCCATCAAAAGGATGAATATATGTGGATCGAAGATTTACTTAAAGCAACTGCGATCTACGCGCAGGCAATTTATGAGTTAGCGAAGTAGCCGGTGCGGCAAAATCCAGTTTGAGAGCAGAAAATCTGCGAGTTAGCGATTAATTGGTATTATTTTAGGAAAAGGGGAGAAAATGGGATGCAAGTGATCATAAATGGAAAGTTTATTGAGCGTGGACAAGCAAAAGTCGATATTGAAGATCGCGGCTTTCAGTTTGGTGATGGAGTGTACGAAGTGATTCGTGTTTACAACGGCAAGCTATTTACTGCGAAAGAACATTTGCAGCGCCTTGCTGCCAGTTGCGAGGCTATTTCGTTACATGTATCGAAGCAGATGGAGCATTTACAGGAAATGCTCGAGAAACTAATCGAAAAAAATCAAGTAAATACCGGTATTGTCTATATGCAATTTACAAGAGGTGCTGCACCGAGAAACCATTTGTTTCCGGATGCAACCGTGGCCACCTATATTGTTACAACAAAGGAGCTTCCTCGTCCGGTGAAAGCAATGACGGAAGGAATAGAAGCTATTTTGCAAGAAGATATTCGCTGGCTGCGTTGTGATATTAAAAGCCTGAATTTACTCGGAAATGTATTAGCAAGGCAAAAAGCGCAAGAAGCAGGCTGCCAGGAAGCAATTCTGCATCGCGGTGATATTGTAACAGAAGGAAGCCATACGAACGTAGCAATCGTGAAGGATGATACTATTTATACTCATCCTGCCGATCATTTTATTTTGAATGGCATATCCAGGCAGAAGTTAATCGGGCTTTGTCAGAAACACAGGATCCCGCTAAAAGAAGCTGCTTTTTCTGTTGAGGATTTAACAAAAGCTGATGAAGTTTTTATTACCGGGACGACTACAGAGGTAACACCGGTTATTACAGTAGATGGAAAACCGGTGAATGGCGGAAAAATCGGAGAGGTTACAAGAAAGCTACAAAAATTATTTGAAACAGCAATCATAGAGGAATGCGAGGCCGTCTTATATTAAGCTCGCCGGATGAGCGCACTCGAAACGGTGACTTTTTGAACATCGGAACTTCCATTTGCAGGCGGCTACTGCCCGCTAAAATGCAATAAAAGAACTAGGAGCAGAAGGGAAATTAGGATGAAAAGAGAATCACATTATTTTTTGGCAGTTTCGCTGCCAAACGATGTAAAGCGGAAATTGGCAGCGATTTGCGGGAAACTGAGGAGTGCGTTACCGTTTCAAAAATGGGTACATGAACAAGATTATCATATTACACTTGCTTTTTTAGGTACTGCATCAGATCAGTCATTGCAGCAGTTACAAACAGCTATTTCTGCTTTCGTAAGACATGAGTCATTTTCACTGGAGATTCATCATTTTGGAACGTTTGGACTTAAGGATAAACCGCGGATCTTTTGGGCAGGTGTGGCAAAGGAGCAAAGATTGTTTGATTTGCAGGCACAAATACAAGCTCTCTGTGTAAAAGCAGGGTTTTTGTTAGAAGACAGGCCGTATCGCCCTCATATTACACTTGCACGAAAATGGGAGGGTATCTTTTTGTTTCAAAGGGATTGGCAGCAGGAGATATCGCTGTCTCTTCCTTTTACGGTAAAAAACATCACGCTGTATGAAACTAAGATTGACAGTACTCCTAAATATAAGCCGGTCGCAATTTTTCCGCTTATAGACTGAAAAAACAATCAACCGGTAAATCTTTTTATAAGGAAGGCAAGCGAGGATGGGACAATTAATAAAATTGCAGGATTATGTTTCCAGATATGAGCAAGATATATTTTTTTATCCGAGCAGATTTGTATGGTTAAAAAAGCAGCAATGGGAAAAATTGAAACGAACTTGGGAAGAAAATCAATATTTTTCCTTGCAAACACCGTCATGGATTGAGGTTCAAGAAGAGGAAGAAAAAAGCCGCTTTTTTCAAAGGATAAAAGAAAAATGGCAGAAAAAGCAGGTTGCCGCAGAGCCGGAAACGCAAGCCGCAATGAAGGAAGATGATTTGCAACTTTCCATTTCATTGGCCTACCGTCCTGATTCTCTTACGGAATTAAAACAGCAATTTTTAGACCAACTGTTACGATTCCAAATGAAATGGGCGAGCTCAACGCTTTTTGAAAAATCTTATCTGAATCGTACTTTTTTCTATGACGAACGATTACGTTATTTTTTGCAAAGATTCCCTGATACATATCTTCTCTTCTATCAACCTGTCTTCTTATTAAAAAAAGCACCTGTTGAAGCAGAAGCAATCCTCATCAGTCCAACTGAAGTATGGTGCCTGTCTTTCATTGAAGCAGAAGATGATTCAGTCTTTATTGGGTCAAAAGAACATTTTTGGGAAAAACGCTTCCGTGATGATAATAAGAAAGTGTTAAATCCGGTTGTCGCCTTAAGCAGGACGGAAATGATTGTGAAAGAAATTTTTAAGCAGCATCAGATTGAATTACCTGTTTATAAAGCTGTCATCAGCAGAAACGGCTATATTGATTATCCGTCGCCGCCTTATCAGCTTCAGTTAATTGAACGGAGAAATTATCAGGAATGGTTTCAGCGGATGCGAAATTTGCGCTCGCCCTTAAAGCATTTGCAATTAAAAGGTGCGCATGCCCTTCTCCAATATTGTCAAACAACGAGTATACAAAGACTAGAATGGGAAGAAACAAAATAGAGAAGCAGCTTGTACAAGATGGAGGGGGATCTTTTTGAAAAAATGGTACTTCATAATAAATCCGCAGGCAAAGAACGGCTATAGCTTAATCATTTGGCGTAAGCTTGAGAAAGTTTTACAACAATATAAGATCAACTATATTGCTTTTTTTACAGAATACAAGGGGCACGGGAAAGAACTTGCAAGGACGATTGCGAAGAAGACAATCGGGCAGGATGCCGTTATTATCGCCGTGGGCGGTGACGGGTCTATCCATGATATCATTAATGGAGCCGTCGGCTATTCGCATTTGTCAATCGGTTTTATTCCTGCTGGTTCCGGAAATGATTTTGCCCGTGGCTATTCCATTTCGAAAAATCCGCTAAAAGCCCTTGAACAGCAAGTATTACTCCCGGATGAAGAAAAATGTATCATTGACATTGGCAAAATGATTGCTGCGGACGGAAGTGAAATTGTATTTGTAAATAATATGGGAGTCGGCTTTGACGCACTTATCTGCAATAAAGTAAATAAGTCGTCAATGAAAAAGTGGTTCAATCGCTTCAGGCTCGGTACACTTATTTATGCGTATATGCTTGTCAAGCATTTGTTTACGTACCGGCCTCAGCCTATGAAAATAACAGTGGATGGAACCGTTCATCTTTTTTCGGCAACCTGGTTCGTAACAGTATCCAATCAGCCGTATTATGGCGGTGGCATGAAAATCGCACCAAATGCATCACCGATGGACGGCATGTTAAATATTATTGTTGTCCATAACTTATCGCGGATCAAGCTATTGCTCATTTTTATGACTGTGTTTTGGGGGAAACATACATCATTTAAGGAAGTCACCAATTTAACCGGGCATTCTATTAAAATGGAAGGCGATATTCCAATCGAAGCCCATGCTGACGGAGAGTATGCCGGACATACTCCCTTTGTTGTGCAAATCAATAAATGCTCTTTAGCTCTGACAGTGGACAGGAGAGAGCAAATTTATCCGCATTCGGATCAAACAAAGCTGAATAAATGAAGTTTCATTTTAGATAGGTAATAAGTATGACAGATATGCTTGACGGGATAACCTGGAACAGGATAAAATTGAAAAGATAGCTATTGTGTGAAAGTTGTTTTTCTTCAATAGCTTTTTTTCTTTGAGCGAACGAAAGCTTTTCATAGAGGTTGTTCAAAGTCAGCAAATGATATTGCAGCAGATTTCTTCGCTGATTTTTACACACTTCCTTATTACGAATGAAAAAGCTTATGCCATATAGTAGGTGAACAACTTTGGAACATTTTTTTGGACAAGACTGGGAGATATTCCCCGCTGGCGGAGCAACGGGACAGGCATTTTTTGCAGAGCATGAAGGACAGCGCCTTTTTTTAAAAAGGAATTCTTCTCCATTTTTGGCTGTTTTGTCTGCTGAAGGAATCGTCCCTAAGCTTGTATGGACGAAGCGAATGGATAACGGAGATGTAATTACCGCACAGCAATGTTTAGAGGGAAGAGAACTGACACCTGTAGACATGAGTAATAAAAGAGTTGCAAGATTACTGAAAAAAATCCATCGGTCAAAGCCTTTACTTGACATGCTGAAGAGATTAGACAAAAGAATATTAGAACCGGCAACACTTTTAGACTCTCTATTAGAAAAGACGGATTTTGATTCCTCCAGGAGCATTGTTAAGGAAGCTCTGCAGTTTCTCAAGGATCATTTGCCTACTATTCAAAGCGGAGAAAGGGCTGTATGCCATTGCGATATCAATCATAATAACTGGCTGCTCTCTAAGGACAACCAGCTGTATTTAATTGACTGGGACAGCGCAATGATAGCAGATCCCGCAATTGATTTAGGAATGCTGCTCTATTCTTATATCCCGAAACATGAATGGAAATCGTGGCTGGAACGATATGAGATAGGTTTAACGGAACAACTGTTACTTAGAATGAAATGGTACGCAGTGGCACAAACACTCCATTCCATTTATGGACATAAAAAAGAGCAGCAGTTATTGGAAATGGAGAAATCATACCAGTTTCTTGAAGAAACACTTTTATGAAATAGCTGAATCCATTTGTGCGACCCATTGTGACAACTGATTTTGATTTGTCTCAATATACTCCGTTATGTTTTGCGTATTAACGCCGTTTTGACAATATTCGTATATATCCACTAATAGATTTTTTGTAACCGTGTCTACATTATCATTAACCAGCAATGATTTAATAAGTCTTGCCAATTGTTCACATTCTGCAACAGAACCTGTACAATCAATGTGCTGATTGTTTAAAATATCTCTTAATAGGGTGAGTTGATCGTAATGGTTTAACGGCATGTGTTTTTTTGACCCTTCCTTCCTTTGGTGATAGGTATAGGGTTTGATTTTAGTGTATTATTTATACATAGAAAGATTATACACAGAGCTTCATCAAAGCAAGGAGTCGTTTACATGAGAGTACGGAATAAGCCTTGGGCAAAAGAAAAATTAGCACAATATCCCCAGTATGTTATTGCATCCCCTGAAAAACATAAAGGAAACTGGCAGAATGTATTTGCCGAAAAACAGCCGCTGCATATTGAAATTGGAACTGGAAAAGGCCGGTTTATCACGGAAATAGCGAAGGCAAATCCAGTGGTCAATTTTATCGGCATTGAACTGTCAACCAGTGTCATTGTATCAGCCTTGGAACGGCTGATTAACTCACCACTTCCTAATGTAAAGCTTATGAATGTGCATGCTGATACGTTAGATCAGTTTTTTGCCCCTGGAGAAGTGGAGCGGATCTATTTAAATTTCAGTGATCCATGGCCAAAAGCGAGACATGAAAAAAGAAGATTAACCTATGAAAGTTATTTACGAAGTTATGAACAAATACTCGTTCCGGATGGGGAAATCCATTTTAAAACGGATAATCAACAGCTGTTTGAATATTCATTAAAAAGTTTTTCTGCGTATGGTCTTTTACTTACCAATATAAGCCTTGATCTTCATAAAAGCGGATTTATAGGGAATATAAGGACAGAGTACGAGGAGAAGTTTTCAGCAAAAGGCGAGCGGATCTACCGCTGTGAAGTCCAGTTTACAAAGCGGACATGAATTTTTCCGTGTCCGCTTTGTATTGGCTTCGGGTTTCTTTCATGTTTTAGCAGACCCGTTATGAAAGCTTATACGCATCAAGAATGGCACCGGTTCTTGCATCCCCGATAAATTCGAAATGTTCTGTTGCACCGTCTATGTACCGTGAAATACCGCCTTTGTAGACTTCATAATGAAGCGTTCCTTTCATATACGGCTCTTTTTGCATATTTATCCATGAGCCGCTGATTGGCCCTTGTTTTTTAAACAAATTCTTTGCATTGTTTAACACTTTGTCTGCAGAAAATTCTTTTTTCTCTTCCAATATTGTCTTCACTACATATCCGCCTGTAAAACCAATAGTCAGACCAGTAAAAAATGACTTCCAATTCATTATTTTCCCTCCACATTAGGATTTTGCATGACTTTATTTACGAAAACGATAATTTTCTGTACAATAATACTATACCAAATATCAACATTTTTCTGTATAAGAGGTTGTTCAATTCTATTTGAACACGCAATATAAACAGGAGGCACAGACAGTATGAAGGAAGAAACGTTACAGCTTTTTAAAACATTAACGGAGCTCCCCGGTGCTCCGGGAAATGAACATTTCGTACGCCAATTCATGCGGGAACAGCTTAGTAAATATGCGGATGAAATCGTACAAGACCGCTTAGGGAGTATTTTTGGTGTAAAAAAAGGCAGCGGACCGACAGTAATGGTTGCAGGCCATATGGATGAAGTCGGCTTTATGGTTACAAGCATTACCGATAACGGGATGCTCCGCTTTCAAACTTTAGGCGGCTGGTGGAGCCAGGTATTATTAGCGCAACGTGTGCAAGTGATAACCGAACATGGCCCCGTGATCGGTGTCATCAGTTCCATTCCTCCGCATCTGCTTGATGAGGTACAGCGGAAAAAGCCGATGGAGATAAAAAATATGATGATCGATATCGGAGCGGATGGCCGCGATGACGCAGTGAAAATCGGCATTAAACCGGGTCAGCAAATCGTACCGGTTTGTCCGTTCACTCCGCTGGCAAATGAAAAGAAAATTTTGGCAAAGGCTTGGGATAACCGTTATGGCTGCGGTCTGGCAATTGAATTATTGGCAGAGCTTAAAGAAGAGACGCTGCCAAATGTACTTTATTCAGGGGCAAATGTTCAGGAAGAAGTTGGCTTGCGAGGGGCACAAACAGCGGCAACAATGATAAAACCGGATATTTTTTATGCATTAGATGCAAGTCCGGCAAATGATATGTCCGGTGATAAAAACCAATTTGGCCATTTAGGAAAAGGTGTATTATTAAGAATCTTAGACCGCACGATGGTGACGCATCGGGGGATGAGAGAATTTGTACTTGATACAGCCGAATCGAATCAGATTCCTTATCAGTATTTTGTTTCCCCGGGAGGAACGGATGCCGGCCGGGTTCATTTGACGAATGAAGGCGTACCAAGCGCAGTGATAGGCATATGCTCCCGTTATATACATACACCTGCATCTATCGTTCATGTGGACGATTATGCGGCGGCGAAGGAATTATTAGTGAAGCTTGTGAAAGCAACTGATCAGACGACTGTAGAAACAATTAGAAATAACGCTTGAGGTTATAAACTTCCTTCAGTGGGGGCTTTTTCGACGTACAGGACGTACTAGTGCCGACGTTGCAACAGGACGCCTGCGCCTTTAGTCGGAAGACGTACAGGACGTACTAGTGCCGACGAAGACATGAGGCAGTTGCGCTTTTAGTCGGCTTTCATCCCCCACTGAAGGTTAGCCACGCGGAGCCTGACTGATTTTTCTAAGAGCTGAAGCCCTAAGAAAAACCTTGTTTCACTAATCGGGCCTTTAGGGGCAGTTTATCCCCCGCCTAACATGATTGGCTTTCCCTACATTTTTGAGGCGGGGGTATTACTCCCCTTAATCTGCGATAAAAGGCGGGGCCACTCTTCAAACACGATTGAATGGGGGCCCCGCCTTTTTTCGTAAAATCTTTCTATTTCATAAGAGTCAATACTCGAATTAAAGGATTACTTTTTCTTCTTTCGCAGCGGGCGCTTCTTTACAAGCTGTTTCCCCTTAGCAAATAGATGTTGTATGGAAGTAATCGCTTTTTCTACAGCTATGCTTTTTTTCGTCACTTTATGCTGTTTTTTTTCGATTTTCTTTGATTTCCCAATTATATGAAACTGACTCACTTCACCGTGAAGCTCGGAAGAAATAATGCTGAGTTCGTTCGCTGCTTCTGTTACTTTCGAGATTGCATCAAGCTGGGATTCACTCGAAGCAGCTACTTCTTCAGAAACTGCGGCAGAATTTTGTGATACCGTATTAATTTCTTCCATTCGTTCTGATAAATGTTGATTTGATTTGTGAACAAGCTGAATCGATTGTTCAATTGAGTGAACTTTATGATTAATGCCCGCAACATGAGCGACAATTTTATCAAAAGCAGCCTTCGTACTTGCAACCGAGCTCCCTTGCAGAACTTTATATTCACTAAATTTATTCGCATCATTCACTAATTTTTGCATTTGCCCGTTCATCGATGTAATAAGCTCTTGGATTTGCTTTGCTTCTGCTTTTGATCGTTCAGCAAGCTTTCTCACTTCATTTGCGACAACTGCAAATCCTCTGCCGGCATCACCGGCTCTTGCCGCTTCTATCGCTGCGTTTAAAGCAAGTAAATTTGTGTTTTCGGCAATATCCTGAATTGTTTTGACAATCGAGAAAATATTTTCAGATTGCTTTGTTGCATCACTGATAGTACCTGTTAAATGATTGGCCAAAATTAAAAAATTATCCGATACCGCTTGCAGATCCTGTACTGTTTGCAGTCCGCCCTGTCCTTCTTTTTCCGAGTTTGCCGCTTCCGTTAAAATTTCTTTACTTAAAATTTCTGTTTTTCCGATTGCTTTTTGCACCGATTGAAGCAATTCCTGGCTTTCCTCTAATTGAAGGGCCTGGTTGCTCGCCCCCTCTGCAACTTGTTTTATTGCAGTATCCACTTCATTAGCCTGTGCGGAAGTCTCTTCCGAAATAGCAGCTAAATGCTGCGACGATGCTTGTAATTGATCTGCAGAACTGCTTATATGTAAAAGAGATTTTTGTACCTTTTCCGCCATTTGGTTAAACGTGGTTGCTAAAGCCTCCATTTCGTCACCGGAATCTAAAACAACACGGTGGGAAAAGTCACCATTTCCGATTTTTACTGCACCATCTTTTAAATTTTTAATCGAATTTGCGATGTTTTTTAATAAAAACCATCCAATAAGGCTAAGTGCAATAATAATTACAAAACTTATTAAATAAATGATAACCGAAAATAAAAAGCTGTGACTGTTTAGTTCGGATTCCACATCTTTTTCAATATCCGTTATCGACGTTTGTACATTTGAAATCGTCGTATCAATTGTCCGCGCCATTTGATTAAAAGTGGAAATGGACATATCCGTTTGATTAAATGCATTACTTATCGATGACATGGCTCGTTGATATTCGTCCATTCTTTCAAAAATGTTGTTTCGCATATTATCTTCTATTTCTGTATCTGCTTCTAAATAATCCCTTAATTGCCCTTCTTCTGCACGGTATTGATCATAAAAAGTTCCGTTTTTTGTTAATAAAAATTGTTCTTCAAGAGATTTAATGGTTGCAAGCCGTTGATCAATAAACGGATCTTTTAAAAATATAGTCATCGATGATATTTTTCTTGAGGTATTTTCGACAACCCCGCGTAATCCCTGTTCAGCAATATAGCCAATTTCTTGGTACGATTTTTCTAATTTACTGAACTCTGAATAATAGGAATCCGTTATATCTTCCATTTTTGCGAATTGAGCTTGTAATTCTTTGTTGTCAATTTGTTCGTTAATAGTTGCAAATTCTTCTTTTACTAGTGTAATATTGTGCTCGAGTTTATCGGCGCTATCTTGATTAGGAGTCTGCAAATACTTTTGTTCATTCATCCTTGCTGAAGCCACATAATATTTTATTTCGTTACTGCTATTAATCGCTTCCAGCAATGCGGTTTTTTCTGCGTTCCCATTCTCTGTCATTGCATATAAGATGAAATTTAACGCTGTCAAGATTAAGAGACCTGCGACTGTCATGGATAACATAACAAAAAGTTTACTGCGAATCGTATGCAAAAAAATCACCTCCGCTTTTCACTGCTTTCATTTTTTCTATAATAAAATTACTAGTTTACCAACACAATAGATGATAAAAAAGTAATAGAATTTTTATCGGCCGCAAGAAAATCTCACATAAGATGTGAATTTTTTGTGTTTTATTGGGGTTATGATGAGTTAATTTTCCTATTTTTCATATAATGAAATATATTTTAGCATAAGTTAAAGGAAGGAAAAACAGCAGTAATTAGGAGAAAAGTCCTAACTTCTCTGAAGTTGCGTTGCATTTATATTGCTTAGACAGGGTAAGATTGTTATTATTCATTTTAAAGGAAGTTATCGAGGAGGATGGAAAATGAAAAAACTTGAATCAGTGGAACAATACGAAAAAATTAGAGATAACGGCAAACATATTTTTATGTTTTCAGCAAATTGGTGTCCCGATTGCCGCTTTATCGAACCGGCGCTTCCGGAAATTGAAAGTAATCATCGTGATTATCAATTTGTTCACGTTGACCGCGATCAATTTATTGATCTTTGCAGCGAATTAAATATATTTGGAATTCCCAGCTTTGTAGCTTTTGAAAATGGGAAAGAACTCGGAAGATTAGTCAATAAGGACAGGAAAACAAAGGAAGAAGTGGAACAGTTTATAGAAGGTTTATCATAATGATGAACAGCAAAAAATTAAAAGCATTATTAGAAGCAAGATTAGCCCGCTCAGATCGTTCCCTTATTTATGATGGCAAAAAAGAGCAGCTGCGAATTGAACAAAAGGCAACTGGGAAGGGAATTACTATATCTCTTCCCGGGGTTATCGCGAAGTGGAATGATGTAAAGGAAAAGGCGATTGACGAGGTTGTTTATTATGTGAACGAAGGATTGCAGGCAATGACGGAGGAGATCCGTATTATTGGTAACGAAAAATTAATATTTCCTGTTATCCGTTCAACCTCCTTTTCTCAGGTATCAAATGAAGGTTTTGCTTTTTTAATGGCAGAGCATACAGCAGAGACAAGGATTTATTATGCACTCGATTTAGGAAAAACCTATCGGTTAATAGATGAGCAATTTATGGAGAGAGAGCAGTTGAATCCGGAAACGGTAAAAGAGACTGCATTATTCAATGTCAGGTCGTTATCAACGAATTTGAAAAAAGATGAAGTTGCAGGAAATATCTTTTATTTTTTAAACGAAAATGACGGTTATGATGCAAGCCGGATATTAAATGAAGCTTTTTTAAAAAAAATGGCGAAACAAATTTCCGGAGAAATGGCTCTTGCGGTACCCCATCAGGACGTATTAATCATTGCTGATATACGTAATGGCACTGGCTATGATGTTTTAGCACAAATGACAATGAGCTTTTTTGCAAGCGGCCGAGTTCCGATTACAGCACTTTCTTTTTTGTATAAGGATGGGGAATTAGACCCAATTTTTATTCTCGGAAAAAATCGTAGGCATAAATAACTACAAGATGTTTTTTATGAATTTCTGAAAAAAATAAAATGGAAGCCCCTTCTCGCTTATCTTAGCTGATAAGGAATTACTTTATCTGCCCCTTAATCTGCGATAAAATAAGAAGGAAGATAACGAGAAAGAGTGATTTGAGTTGAGTTGGATTAAAAAACTATTAAATAAATTGTTTTTTGAAGATGAAGATAATGAGTCAATCCGGAAAGAAGTTACACCTTTCGAAGCTGAAAAACACAGCCGTAACATTCCCGAAAGGAGCCATCAGGTAAATGCAAAGGTTCGCTACCAATATCCGAAAGGCTCTTTTCGTTTCCCGCTTATACCGGATGATCCGCAGCCAAAGCAAGTTAAACAGAATGGGCAAAAGCAAACGGTGCATCTTGAACCAGATGAAGTGCCGGCTGAAAAGCCTGTATTTACAGTAAAACATACCTTTCAACCAACAAAAGTACCTTCTCCAATTTATGGATATAAGCGTGCACAAGAAGATCATCATCAACTCAAAGTAGAATTTGAATTAACAGAATTTGTACATAGCGCTGAAGAAAAAAATACATCTGCGGACGAAAATACACAAATATTTGCGCCAGAGTATTCCGTGGAGAAAAAGCAAAACTTGTTCGAAAAATCCGCAGTAAATTTCCCTGAAAAAACAACTGACTTTGAGAAGGAAGAAATAGAAGAAACGGAGGATAAGCCTCCCTTCATTAATCATTCGCAATGGCCGGCAAATGAAGCGGAGAATGAAAAGTATACAGACGCACAAAAGAACGGGAAGATACTGCCCGACGAGTCAAATGAACAGGGGGAAGCGAAAAGGAATTGGCAGGAGTTGTCCCAAGAAAGCCCTTCGTTTGATGCAGCGGAAGAAGAGCTTGGGAAAATACTGCCCGTGTTAAATGAAGAGACGGAACAGGGGGAAGCGGAAAGGAATTGGCAGAAGTTGTCCCAAGAAAGAACTTCATTTGAGGCAACGGAAGAAGAACTTGGGAAAATACTGCCCATGTCAAATGCGGAAATGGAACAGCCGGGAACAGAAAAAAATTGGCGAGAGCCATCTCAAGAAAGCCCTTCATTTGAGACGGAGGAAAAAGCGCAAGCAAAAGAAAAGCTTGGGGAGTTACTGTCTAATTCAGAAAAAGAAACGGAACAACTTGGAGAGGATCGAAAATGGCAGGAACATTCCCAAGAGAATACTTCACATGAAGAAAAAAATGAAGTGCGACCTCAAAATCAAAGAGGTTTAGCGGGAGAGGAATCAGAAACCGCTTCATATGAAAATTTAGAACAGATAACTGCAACGAAGCCAGCGGCTTCAAAAAAGGAAACGTCTATTAGTGGAAATAAACCGCCAATAAATGCAGAAAGAAAAGAAAATGAGCCTGGAACGAAACGATCTGTGCTGCCGTTTAATGTTGTGATGTTAAAACAGGATAAACAAAATTGGCAGAAAAAACAACAAAAGGAGAAGATAGCTGCAACTTCAGAAATAGTCGTCAAAGATAGGGTTGCCGCAGAGTACAGCTATCAATATCCTGCACTAACCCTATTGTCACCTCCGGTTCAGATAGAAGTAAGTCCTGATTGGGTACACAAGCAGAAAGACATTTTAAATAGTACGTTTAAAAGCTTTCATGTGTCTGCACATGTTGTAAATGTAACGCAGGGACCTTCCGTAACGAGATTTGAAGTGCAGCCTGCCCCTGGTGTAAAAGTAAACAAGATTACGAATCTGTCTGATGATATAAAATTAAGTTTGGCCGCAAGAGATGTGAGAATTGAAGCGCCTATTCCCGGAAAGCATACAATTGGAATTGAAGTTCCAAATGAGAAAAGCCGCCCGGTGTGTATAAGTGAGCTTATTAGAAACGAAGCATTCACGGAAAGTACGTCCCCGTTGACTGCTGTATTAGGACTTGATATTTCCGGTGCTCCCGTAACGTGTGATTTGCGGAAAATGCCTCATGGCCTCATTGCCGGCGCAACCGGTTCCGGTAAAAGTGTATGTATTAATTCGATTATTATCAGCTTGCTTTTTAAAGCAAATCCGGAAGAGGTAAAACTTCTGTTAATTGATCCGAAAATGGTAGAGCTTGCTCCATATAATGAAATCCCGCATCTTGTCAGTCCGGTAATTACGGATGTAAAAGCTGCGACTCAAGCATTAAAATGGGCTGTAGACGAAATGGAACACCGCTATGAATTATTTGCTGCTGCAGGAGTTAGAGATATTAGCCGGTATAACGGAATGGCGATAGAAGTCGGAAAGCTTCCATATGTCGTGATTATCATTGATGAACTGGCCGATTTAATGATGATGTCACCGGCAGATGTGGAAGAAGCAATTTGCCGAATAGCTCAGAAAGCAAGAGCATGTGGAATTCATTTATTAATTGCTACACAAAGGCCGTCTGTTGATGTCATTACCGGACTGATTAAAGCAAATGTGCCGACGAGAATCGCATTCTCGGTTTCATCACAAGTTGATTCCCGGACGATTATTGATATGAGCGGGGCTGAGAAGCTACTCGGAAAAGGCGATATGCTCTACCTTGGCAATGGTTCATCTAAACCGGTCCGGCTTCAAGGAACATTTGTTTCTGATGAAGAGATAGATGAAGTTGTTGCACATGTGAAAAAACAAGCAGAACCAAATTATCTTTTTGAGCAAGAGGAACTGATAAAAAAAGCGCAAATAAATGAGGACGAAGATGAACTATTTCTTGAAGCCTGTGAATTTGTTGTTGAAAATGGCACGGCTTCTACATCCGGCTTACAAAGACGGTTTAAAATCGGATATAACCGGGCAGCAAGATTGATTGATTTAATGGAAGAGCAAGGTTATATTTCAGAAGCGAAGGGAAGCAAACCGCGGGATGTTCTCCTTTCAGAATCTGACCTTGAATCCATTTTGGATGAAAACTTATAATGGGCAGGACTTTCAGTGATGAGAATTTTTCTGCATAGGTTGGGATAAGTTGTTTGCGGATTATATCGCAGATTAAGGGGCAGTAACCCCCACTGAAGGAAGTTTCACTTTATCATAAATGTAACATAGTTTTTGAATATGAATAGTGTTATAATGATAAAATGTGAAAATAACTAGATGTTCGCGATGAGCAACACTAGGAAAAATGTCATATACTGTGAAGTAGTTAGATAATGGTTGGAGGTTCTTTATATGACTATTTACCATTTTGTGGGTATTAAAGGATCGGGAATGAGCCCGTTAGCACAAATTTTGCATGATATGGGATTTAAAGTACAAGGTTCCGATGTAGAAAAATATTTTTTTACACAAGCTGCCCTGGAACGATCCGGGATTCCAATTTTTACTTTTGGAAAAGAAAATATTCATCCCGGCTTGACAGTTGTCGCAGGAAATGCTTTTCCTGATACCCACGAGGAAATTCAAGAAGCGATGAGACTTGGACTGCCTATTATCAGATATCATCGTTTTTTAGGAGATTTTATAAAAAACTTTACGAGTATAGCTGTAACTGGTACCCATGGAAAAACATCAACAACCGGGATGCTTGCCCATGTAATGAATGGGGAAAAGCCAACTTCCTATTTAATAGGGGATGGTACAGGGTTTGGTGACAGAGATGCCAATTTTTTTGTCTTCGAAGCATGCGAATACAAACGGCATTTTTTAACTTATTTTCCTGACTATGCAATCATGACAAATATTGATTACGATCATCCTGATTATTATAAAAGTATTGATGATGTTATTTCCGCATTTCAAAAACTGGCTTTTCAAGTAAAAAAAGGAATTATCGCCTGCGGTGATGATGAGCATTTACAAAAAATCCAGGCAAAAGTGCCTGTACTCTTTTACGGATTTGGCGAAGATAATGACTTTCAAGCAAGAAATATAGTGAATTCAAGTGAAGGAACAACTTTTGATGTCTTTGTTCGCAACACGTTTTATCATTCATTTACGATTTCTGCCTTTGGGGATCATAATGTATTAAATGCATTGGCAGTTATTGCAATGTGTCAATATGAGGGGATGGATGTGGAAATCGTTCATCAGCAAATTTTATCGTTTAAAGGAGTCAAGAGACGTTTTTCTGAAAAAAGACTCGGCTCACAAATTATTATCGATGATTATGCCCATCATCCAACAGAAATCCGGGCAACTATTGATGCAGCAAGGCAGAAATATCCTGATAAAGAGATCGTCACTGTATTCCAGCCCCATACATTTACAAGAACGCAAGCTTTTTTGGATAGCTTTGCGCAAAGCCTCCATTTAGCGGATCACGTATATTTGTGTGAAATTTTTGGATCCGCCAGAGAAAATTTTGGTAATCTGTCGATTGAAGATTTACAAAAAAAAGTTCCCGGATCGCATATTTTATCAGAAGATAATTCGGCGGAATTACAACAGTATAAAGACAGCGTCATAATTTTTATGGGTGCAGGAGATGTTCAAAAATTTCAAAAGGCGTATGAAAAGATTGTAACTCATTAATGCATGACCCTAAAAAGGAGGGCTGTTTTATAAGTCGATTTGTTTTGACTTATAAAACAGCCCTTTTTAATCTGCGATAAGCGTGTGTTTTGAATTACAACCGGGAAAAAATATGGTAAGCTTTTAATAATAGTTTGATGACTCAACTTGTTTTTGCGGTATCCTCATGCTATCTTCTTTAATAGAAAGGAAATACATATCAACAAGTAAGGTTATCATATGGAGGTGAAAACCTTGGTAAATCTTTTATATGCCAGTGCGTTTATTGTAGCTGTCGGATTTTTTATTTTAGTGATTTACTTAGTAAAAACATTAAAGTCTTTAGAAGGCACATTAGATCATGTATCAAATACTTTAAAAAGTTTAGAAAAACAGCTTGACGGTGTAACACGGGAAACAACGGATCTGTTGCATAAGACAAATGCGCTTGCGGCAGACATTCAGAAAAAGTCAGACAAGCTTAATTCTGTAGTCGATGCCGTAAAGGACGTCGGTTCAACCGTTCAACAATTTAACGGTTCTATCAAATCAATGGCAGGGGCAATGAATCAGCAGGTGGAACATAATCAGGAGAAAATAGCACAAATTTTACAATGGGCAGATGTAATTTTACAAATAAAAAATAAATGGCAAAGCAAAAAAGAAAAGAAGTATGTGTATGGTGAATAATTAATGAAGAATGGAGGTATATGAACATATGGGAAATAATGAGAACATTAGTGCGAAAGATTTCCTTGCCGGTGCTGTTGTTGGAGGAATCATTGGTGCTGCTACGGCACTGCTCTTTGCACCCAAATCGGGAAAGGAATTACGAAGTGAGCTAAATGACCAGGCTGCTTTGGTAAAAGACAAGACAATTGAAATACGCAACACAGCAATTACAAAAGGAAATGAGTTCATCCATTTAACGAAAAATAAAGCAACTGAAATTTTTGATACTACTGTTACCAAAGGGAATGCGTTCGCAAATGCAGTAAAGGAAAAAACAAACGAGTGGAACAATGCAGCTGCAGAAAACGAAAAGGAAGGCGGACAGATCGAATCTGCGCGCAAAGAACAACCTGCTCAAGCCGTGCCTTCAGCTGATCAAGATGAGGCTGAGGCTCCTGCAGCCGCAAAAAAAGATAGCGATTCGTTACAGGAAAAGTTAGCAGAAACAAAGAAAGCATTTGATGAGACAGAGGAACAATTTCATCAAAAATAAGGGGGAAGGATCATGAATACAATTACTTCTGTTGAGCAATTTGAAAAAGCCATTAAAGAAAACGAAACGGTTTATATTTTTAAACATAGTCTGACTTGTCCGATTAGTGCTGCAGCTTTTGAGGAATATAAAAATTTTTCCGGTGACTTTAATGACACTCCGGTATATTATTTAGCAGTACAGGATTCAAGACCTTTGTCGAATTACATCGCGGAGAAGTATGATATTAAGCACGAATCACCGCAAGTTATCTTATTCCATCAGGAAAAGCCTGTATGGAATACATCACATCGTCAAATTACAGAAGAAGCTTTAAAAGAACATCTGCAAACTGTAAAATGAATTAAATTGTCATAGAATGAAAACAAACAGCCTCGCAATGTGAGGCTGTTTGTTTTGTCCGGGAATTGATAAATTCCGTGACCTGCGGATGATAAAGTGAAACTTTTGCACCCTGGCTAAATTTTGTGTTAAAGCTTCTTTTTGAAGTGGGGGTATTACTGCCCTTTTATCTGCGATAAAGTGTTTCGAAAGTTTTTGAAGTATTTTTTAAATACCTGAATCCGGATCAGCTTTCTGAAAGCAAGTTCACTTTTTTTCACGAACCAGATGCCAAATAATTTTTAAATTGTCTCCCGGATCAAGCTTCGTTTGAAATGCAGCTTCTTGTCCGTTTTTCATTAACACAAACTTGCCGCCGTTTGTTTTTGGTATTTCAATTTCTACTTGGCTGAATAGGTCTTGAAAAATAAACGGTTCGAAATTTTTACTTGTAAGATGGAGTGAATCTCCGTGATAAAGAATATCTTCCGGACGGAGGGCATTCCCATTTCGGGAAATAACAGTTATATGCTTCGTTAAATGGATGTTCTCGCCATTGAAAGTAACTGGAATCGTGTAATAGAGCATTTTTTGCTTTATTTGTGCAAAATGCTGAACAGTTGGTATTGTTTTTGCGACAATCGTAATATTGTCTAAGTGCTGATAGCTGTTTTTTATTTTTGTTTCCATTCCATTGCGGTAAATTTTCGCAGAGAACGAAGGAATGATGGTTTCTTTTCCGTTTACAGTCAACTGAAATGGCCGTAATTCCTCTAAAAGATCTTCCCGTTTCACAGACTGGAGGAGCTCTCCGATTGTTTCCGGAAAGGTAATCGATACCTGGTCACGGTCTTCTATCCATGCATCTGCGGAAACTGCTTGCTGATTACGTAAAATATCCGGGGGAACCCGGTATTCCTGTTGATTAATTTTCACTGTTCTATTCTGAAAACCGTCCACTAATTCTTTGATTTGCAAGGAGGTTTGCTTTCCGTCCTTCCCTTTTGTAACTGTTACAACATCATTATTCGCAATCTCATCATCGAGGCCGCAGGACAATTTATTTTTCGTTAACAACGGAGCTTCTCCATATGTTCCCGGGATCGTAATGTTTTTCCCGTTTAAAGAGATGATTTTCGCCATACCGGGCTTTCCATAAAGCTTTGCCATATTAATACCTGCGGCAAGCAAACAATCCCCGACTGTCAGCTTATTGACTTCAAATAGTCGCACCGGTTGTTCATTTACATAGACCGTCCGATATTGCACGGGTGCTTTTTTCGCTGCAATCGCAATTCCAATTGGCGTAACGAGCTCCGGCCCTTTTGTTAAATGGCCGTCCATTGTTAAAGAAGAAATCGCATCAAGCCCTCTAATTGCGATCCGGTTTTCCGGTAATTGCAGATACCGGGCGATTTTTTCCGGCAACCTGGGTGTTAAGCTGCCGCCGCCGACAAGCATGACTGCTTTAGGAGGTTTATGATTATTAAGAGAAAGAATCTCGTCACATATTGAAGCAGCAAGTCTATCTATCGCCGTTCCAATCCTTGTTACCGCCTCCTGTGCCCCGATTTCTGCGGAATAGCCAAGTATATCTGTTATCTGTATTGCAGATTGAGTTGATAATTTTCTTTTTACCTGCTCTGCTAAAGGAAAATCAAGGAGAAATTCTTCGCTGATCGCCTCCGTTATTTCATCACCGGCAACCGGTACCATTCCATAAGCAGTGACCGTCCCCGAATTCGTAATGGCAATATCCGAAGTCCCGGCTCCAATATCAACCAGAGCAACATTTAACCGTCTCATAGACGGCGGGATCAGCACATTAATAGCTGCAATCGGTTCAAGTGTTAATGCCTCCATTTCTAAATCAGCGCGGTGAAGGGCAGCAATCAGCGATTCGACAACTACTTTAGGCAGAAAGGTAGCGATGATTTCCACGGAGGCCTCATCCCCCTGCTGATCAGTTAAATTGCCGATCTCCTCGCCATCAAGGCGATAATAGAGTACGGAATAGCCGACACAATAATAGTAAACACTTTTTTCCTGTTCATGCTTTTGTGCTACAGAGCTTTGCGCTAATTGTACAGCACTTAATTCGAGATGAAGGATATCTTGTTTTTGCATCATCGGCTTGTTACGTATTGTCATCGTTGCAGTCGAGCGTTCTGTTTTAAGCGCCCGCCCCGCTGCGGCAACACATACTTTTTTTAAGGGACCGTATTTTTTTTCAAGTTCGGTTTTTATTTCTTTAATAATCTGGGAAACAGCTAAGACATCGTGAATCTGGCCGTCTAACATCGCCCGTTCCCGATGTTCCTTGGCAAAAATATCAAGAACATGAAAACGCCCGTCCGTTTCTTCTAAGATAATCCCGACAACAGAGCGGGTACCGATGTCAAGAGCGAATAATTTGTTGTTTTTCTGCAATTGTGTACACCTTCTTTATTTTTCAGCGTATGATACTTTATCGCTTAAAAGCGTTTAATTAATAAAGAAAAACACGTGACATTTAAGGATATTTCATATATAATAGCCCTAATTATAAAAAATGTATCATATTTTCAAAACGTATAAAAGATGATAACTGCATTTTATCATCTGTCTGCGTAAATACGAGTAAGGAAGGCAGGGAGAATTATGAGCAAATTGGAACAGCTTCGCGAACGGATTGACGAGGTAAATTCGGAGTTGTTGTCCTTAATAAACGAAAGAGCCCGATTGGTACAAGAAATCGGCCGTGCCAAGGAAGCACAAGGGATATTTCGCTATGATCCGGTTAGAGAACGGAAAATGCTTGATAAGATTAAAGAGCAAAACGATGGCCCTTTTGAGGACTCAACCATTGAACATATTTTTAAAGAGATTTTTAAAGCCGGACTTCATATGCAAAAGGATGACGACAAGAAAGCGCTGCTTGTCTCGAGAAAGAAGAAACCGCAGGATACTGTAATCAATTTAAAAGGAGAATTAGTCGGCGACGGAAAACCGCATTTCGTCTTCGGGCCATGTGCGGTGGAATCTTATGAACAGGTTGCCGCAGTTGCAGCATCGATAAAAGCAAAAGGCTTGAAGCTAATGCGGGGCGGTGCGTTTAAACCACGGACTTCACCGTATGATTTCCAGGGTCTTGGGCTAGAAGGATTGAAAATATTAAAACAAGTTGCCGGTGAATATGACTTGGCGGTAATAAGTGAAATTGTCAGTCCGGCAGATATCGAAATCGCCTGCGATTATCTAGATGTTATTCAAATCGGAGCCAGGAATATGCAAAATTTTGAACTGCTGAAAGCTGCAGGTGCGGTCAAAAAACCTGTTCTTCTAAAACGGGGGCTGGCTGCTACAATTGAAGAATTTATCAATGCAGCAGAGTACATTATGTCACAGGGAAACGGACAAATTATTCTTTGTGAACGGGGCATTCGCACGTATGAAAGAGCAACAAGAAATACATTGGACATTTCAGCAGTACCTATCTTAAAACAAGAAACACATTTACCTGTTTTTGTCGATGTTACGCATTCAACAGGCAGACGTGATCTTCTGCTCCCGACAGCGAAAGCGGCAATCGCCGTAGGAGCCGACGGTGTTATGGCTGAAGTACATCCGGATCCTGCTGTTGCCTTATCAGATGCAGCTCAGCAAATGGACATTCAGCAATTTGATCATTTCTTTGATGAGCTTGTCAATTCTGCGTATGTTAAAACTTTAATTTAGAAAGTAATGCCTTCTGCTTTTGCAGGAGGTTTTCTTTCATGATTCGGAAAAAACCGGGTTATCAATCAGGTGGAGGAGGGCATCCGCCTGAATCATAAAATTTAGCTTGCCGAAATAAGTAACTTCACTGGCGAAAGCGGCATTATCCCCGATATTCTGTAGCGATGAAAAATGATAAGAACAATCATGAATATTGTATTTTTTGAACATAATAAGGGTGATGAAAGGGATTTTACTTTCATTTTATCGTTGAATTATGTAAAATAAACAATAAAAATGTTGAAAAAGTGAGTTTTTTGTAAAAAAATAAAGCTTGACATTGCGGTAATACCACTCTTATCGTATGATTAAGTACATAATGATTGTAATACGATTACACATGGGCACTGTCCATAAATTTTAATAGTAAAGGAGAAAAAGCGAATGACCATTACAATATATGATGTAGCAAGAGAAGCAAGTGTTTCAATGGCGACAGTCTCACGTGTCGTAAATGGAAACCCAAATGTGAAACCTGCAACAAGGAAGAAGGTGCTGGAAGTAATTGCGCGCCTGGACTATCGTCCAAATGCCGTCGCACGAGGGCTTGCAAGTAAAAAGACAACTACTGTCGGTGTTATCATTCCGGATATTTCAAGTATTTTTTATGCAGAATTAGCCCGTGGAATTGAAGATATTGCAACCATGTATAAATACAACATTATTTTAAGCAATTCGGATCAAAACCCTGAAAAAGAATTGCACCTGTATAATACGATGCTTGGAAAACAAGTAGATGGCATTGTCTTTATGGGAAGCAATATCACTCCGGAACATGTCGCGGAATTTAGCAAGTCCTCTGTCCCGCTTGTACTTGCCGGCTCCTTTGAAGATTCAGAAACGCTTCCGTCCGTCAACATTAATTATGAGCAGGCAGCTTTTGATGCTGTATCAATGTTTATCAGTAAAGGACATAAAAATATCGCCTGCGTTATCGGTTCCCTACATGAGCCAATCAATACGGAAAAGAAATTAGCCGGTTATAAACGTGCTCTGGAAGAAGCAAATTTAATCTATAATGAAGAGCTCGTAGTGGAAGGCGATTACACATATGATTCCGGTATCGAAGCAATTGAAAAACTGCTGGAAAGCGGAGTAAAGCCGACTGCAGTGTTTGTCGCTTCTGATGAAATGGCACTCGGTGTCATTCACGGAGCACAGGATAAAGGTGTAAAGATTCCGGATGATCTTGAAGTGATTAGCTCAGATAATACGAGATTGGCGTTAATGGTTCGCCCGCAGCTGACTTCAATTGTTCAGCCGCTTTATGATATCGGAGCGGTATCCATGAGATTATTGACAAAATATATGAACAAAGAAAAATTAACAGATCATATTGTAGTACTTCCGCACCGAATTGAAGAACGAAGCTCAACAAAATAATCAACATGTCGATAAAATTAATAAGATACGAAAACCTCCGTTCCGGAGGTTTTTTACCGTTTATTTTTCAGGCGTTAATGGCCGTAAAGTAACAATTGAAACAAGTTCACTAAGGTTTAGGGAGAGGAATGTAATGAAGAAGTTCGATATGTTGACACCAGCCGGGCTATTGTTCGGTATCGCAATGATCATTTTTGGAATCCTCTCAACAGGAGGACTTAGCGGCTTTTTATCCTTTATTGATCCATCGTCTGTTTTGATTGTTATTGGCGGTGTTTTTTCCGGATTGTTAATTAATTTTCCTGTGAAAGAAATCAAGCAAATGTTTATTGTACTCCGGCAGGCGTTCTCACATCATGATCCCAGCTTAAGCAGATTGTTAGAAACATTTGTATCGTTAGCGGAGAAAGCGCGCCGTGAAGGTATATTATCGTTAGAAGTTAAAATCCGCGAGATAGACGATCCTTTTTTAAAAAAAGGAATGTTGCTGGTAATTGACGGATTAGAATCAGAGCTGATTGAAGACATACTCCATGCAGATATTGCTGCGATGGAAGAAAGGCACCGGAAAGGAAGAAGTATTCTTGAAAAAGCAGGGGAATATGCTCCCGCTTGGGGAATGATTGGCACGCTTATCGGTCTTGTTTTAATGTTGAGAAATTTAAATGACCCTGCTTCTCTCGGTCCGAATATGGCGGTTGCTATATTAACAACTTTTTACGGCTCATTGATGGCAAATTTAATTTTTTTACCGCTTGCAGCAAAATTGCAGTTAAAAACGGATGAAGAAATATTTTATAAACAAATAATAATTGAAGGGGTTTTAGGGGTTCAATCAGGACAAAATCCGCGTATTTTAGGTGAAAAGCTGAGTGCTTTTTTATCAGATGATGAAAGGCTTGAAGTATCGAAATTACGTGAGCGTGAGGTTTTACGTGATGAGGTATAAAAAATATAAAAGGCAGATTCCAAAACAACCGAAAGGCGCACCTTCATGGATGGTGACATATTCGGATCTGTTCACGTTAATTCTTGTTTTCTTTATATTACTATTTTCAATGTCGCAAATTGATATGATTAAGTTTAAGGCTATTACGGAATCTTTTCGCGATTTTCAAATACTGGACTATCAATCTTCTATTATTCCTTCCGAGAATACGGAAAACGGTGACACTGGTCAAAATTCAGATGCAGAGGAGACAATGGACGGACTGCTTGAAGAAGTGCAGGCTTTTTTACAAGAAAATGATCTTGGCAGTGTTGCGGTGGCGAATCGCACAGAACAAGGAGTGGTCCTTGTCTTACAGGAACAAATTTTATTTGCATCAGGTGAAGCGGAAATTATTGAGGATGCCTATCCGCTATTAAATAAAATCGGCGGTTTGCTTGCTGAAATACCACATATTGTACGGGTAGAAGGACATACTGACAGCCGACCGATTTCCACGTACCGCTACCCTTCCAATTGGGAGCTGTCAACAGCACGGTCAAGCAGTGTGATCCGTTATTTTATTCAAACGCTCCATTTGGACAGCAGACGATTTATTGCAACCGGATATGGTCCAACCCGTCCTGTGGAGGATAATGATACCCCGGAAAATATGATGAAAAATCGCCGTGTCGAAATTATTATTGTTGATCCAAACTTTCAACAGTCGGATAAACCGCAGTAAGATGTAAGAGAAAATCATTTTTTGTATTTATGGAATTTAAAGTAAATGTTTTGAATAATTCCTAAATGATTCTTTCAGGAAAAATACCGCTTGTATTTTTTGGGATGGAAAATAAAGTGATTATGAAGCAGAATGAATTAAAATCCGGGCTATATAGAGAAAAAAAGGAAGAATTTATAATCTTTCAAATTAGGAGAACATTACGCAAAAAAAGAAAGCTTTTCCATGGAGGAAAGCTTATTACGATTCTTTTTTTTTCAAGTTTTTAATGGGAAAAAGCGCTTTTTCTGCTGTCAAAGCATTTTTTTCTTCAATTTCCTGTTTCCGCGGAATCGGCTTATATAAATCGGGCGGATCATCCCAGTACCGCGGCAGCTGTGCTGGCGCAGTTTTTTGCCACTTTTCCAGCCACTTAGCTGGCAGCGCACCGGACGGCTGAGTGATATCACACATTTCCAACCATATCATCGACCATGCCCTTGGGACAACACGCCAAATATCATAACCTCCCCCGCCGACGGCGATCCAGCGTCCTTCACAATATTGATGGGCAAGCTCATGAGCAAGCCTGGGAATTTCACGATAAAGCTGCATGGTTCCAGACAGATGCGAAAGCGGATCAAAATAATGTGCATCTGCTCCATTTTGGGTTAAGATTACATCAGGCTTAAAAAATGCCATAACTTCGCAAAAAGCTTCTTTGTAAATTGCAATCCATGACTCATCTTCTGTAAACGCATCCAAAGGAATGTTGAAAGAATAGCCGTAACCTTTTCCATGTCCCCGTTCATTAATCGCTCCTGTTCCGGGGAACAAATAACGGCCTGTTTCATGAATCGACAGCGTGCATACATTCGGATCATCATAAAACGCCCATTGAACACCATCCCCGTGATGGGCATCCGTGTCCACATAGAGGATTCTCGCCTGATATTTTTCCTGCATATATTTTATTGCAATTGCACTATCGTTATAAATACAAAAGCCGGATGCCTTCCCTTGAAAGCCGTGATGCAGCCCCCCTCCTAAATGAAGGGCATGCTTTACCTTCCCTTGCATGACATAATCCACAGCAGTTAAAGTACCTCCTGCAAGCAAAGCGCTTGCTTCATGCATTTCCGGAAAGATTGGAGTGTCTTCTGTCCCCAGTCCGTAGTTGTCTGCTTTTGCGGCTGATAATTTTCCTTTTCCGGCTAACATGACGGCATGAATATAGTCCTTACTGTGAATGAGTTGAAGTTCTTCCAGTGTTGCAGACCGGGGAGGGATAATTTGCTTATCCTCCAGTGCTCCGATTATTTTTAACAAATCAATTGTCAATTTCAAACGGTGCTGGTTAAAGGGATGATCCTGGTGAAAATGATAGTTTAATAAAGCATCTGCATATACAAAGACCGTCCGTTCTGTCATAGAGACATCCCCGGCAGGTTTGGCCAAAGCACTTGATAACCTTTCGTCTTCAAAGCTGTTATGATCCTTGCCGGATTCATCGTCTGGATGCGGATAACAATGATTTTTGAGTTTTCCTCTTCTTTATCAGGATGAATCAGAACACTTAAAATATTTGCCTTGTTTTGATGGATGATGGAAGTGATCTCTTGCAGCATCATGGAAACATTCGCTACTTTAATTTCTATTTGTGATCCTGGCTGATGAACTCCTGTCATTTCGACAAAAGTATGGAGTAAATCAGTTTCCGTAACCATCCCGACTAATTTATTATTTTTTAAAATGGGCAGGCAGCCAATCCGGTGTTCATATAAAACAGCGGCAACCTCTTCGGCGAAATCCAAGGGATGTCCTGTGATAAGCTTAGTCGTCATAATCGATTTGACAGGCTTGTTCAGCACTTTACGGTATTCTTCTCCAATATGAAAAATCGAAGGCGTGGCATCACGAATATCGCGGTCGGAAATAAGGCCGACCAGCTTCCCGTCGGGATCGGTAATCGGGAGATGCCGTACTTTATGTTCATCCATTGCCTGAATCGCCATCGCAATAGAATCTGTTTCACAAAGTGAAACAATGTTTTTTTTCATGATTTCCTCTATAATCATTTGCTCTCCATCCCCTTTGAAAGATTTAGTACATAAAACGATTCGTAAAACGCAGCCGGTCAAATTTTTCGATTGAAGATGGCGGAACACGGTTCCCGATTCTCGCCATTAAGCAGTTAGCAGGGTGAGAGCTTATTTCCGGATCGTCTGTCGCATACCACACTAATCCGCCGGCACTCATCATTTTTTCCATTACTTTGCGGTATTCCCAGACGTTAAGCCCTGTCCCTTTTAAGTCCCAATGCCAGTAATATTCTGTTGTGATGATGATATAATCCTCCATTGCATCATCCAGCATCGCAACCTCTAATAATGCCTTTCCAACGCCGCAGCCGCGAAAATTGGCAATGACTTCGATTGCACCGAGCTCAATTAAATCAGGCATGTTCCCTTCTGACCATCGTTCCAGCGGATCGGGGTATAGGAAGGTGACATAACCAATAATCATATTTTTTTCCCGGGCAATGATAATTCGCCCTTCTTGTAAACCGGCAATGTCTATTAACGCTTTATGTTGCTGAGAAGGAGGTCGAAAGGCAACCAAATCTTGATGAAAAATCATCTCGGCCAGTGAATCTGCAGGAACCGGTCCTTCAATCATAATTGCGCCTTGCGGAGTATTCATCTCTCTCCCATTATATGTCTTCCTATGTTCCATTCATTCACCCTCTAATACGATTAATACATTTATTATACCGGAATTATTGCTATGCATGTTTGGCAAAATTGAAAACGTTTCATTGGGATTTTTTTCATGGTTAAAGAAGCCGGAGACCGTAAGTTAGTAAACTAGAAAAACTTTGGGTGATCAAGTGGAGAAAAAAATGCTAATTTAATCGGGTTCGCGAACATCTGCCACTAACATGTAATCTTTAATATTTTTAAAATTGAGAAAAAAATGAACCTATATTATAATGATCTTATATGTCATAAAAAGGGGATGGTATATATGATGTTGGAAGCGCTACCAGCTGCAAAAGGGGTCTATAATCTGCAAAATTATGATGAAGTATGTAGACAGTTTAACTGGAAGGACAGTGAAAAAGCATTTTCCTGGCATGAAACCGGGCAATGGAATATGGCTTATGAAGCGATTGACCGCCATGCAAAATCATTCCGGAAAAATAAAATTGCTCTCTACTTTCAAGACGAGCAAAGAAATGAGAAATTCACCTTTCAAGAGATGAGCGATTGGTCTAACAGGGCTGGTAATGTATTGAAGTCATTTGCAAATGTGGAAAAAGGGGACAGAGTCTTTATTTTTTTACCGCGTTCACCGGAACTTTATTTTGGTTTACTCGGGGCACTTAAGCTCGGGGCAATTGTCGGACCGCTTTTTGAAGCGTTTATGGAAGGGGCGGTGAGGGACCGCCTGTATGATAGCGACGCTAAGGTGCTTATTACGACTCCGGAGCTATGGAAGCGGGTGCCGATTGATGATCTGCCGTCATTAAAGCATGTTTTCCTCGTTGGCCATGACATTAAAGAGGATCATTTATTTGTTGATTTTAACAAACGCTTACAAGAAGCGGATCGTCAATTACAAATAGAATGGGTAAACCGTACGGATGGTCTGATTCTCCATTATACATCCGGGTCGACAGGCAAGCCGAAGGGCGTTTTGCATGTTCATAACGCGATGATTCAGCACTATCAGACAGCAAAGTGGGTACTCGACTTACAAGAAGATGATGTATATTGGTGTACAGCAGATCCCGGTTGGGTTACAGGTACTTCTTATGGTATTTTTGGTCCATGGCTGAACGGTGCATCAAATGTTGTTATTGGCGGAAGATTTAATCCGGAAACCTGGTACAAAATGATAGAACAGTACAGAGTAACGGTTTGGTACAGTGCTCCGACTGCTTTTCGTATGCTGATGGGTGCAGGAGATGAAATAATCAGCCACTTTGACTTATCTTCTTTGCGACATATATTAAGTGTCGGAGAACCGTTAAATCCGGAAGTAGTAAAATGGGGGGTGAAGGTTTTCCATCTGCGGATCCATGATACGTGGTGGATGACAGAAACGGGTGCACACTTGATCTGTAATTATCCGTGTATGACGATTCGGCCCGGCTCCATGGGCAAACCGATTCCCGGAGTACAAGCGGCAATTATTGATAATCAAGGGAATGTACTTCCGCCAAACCGGATGGGGAATTTAGCGATAAAAAAAGGCTGGCCGTCGATGATGTATGACATTTGGAAAAATAGACAAAAATATGAATCTTATTTTATGCCTGGTGATTGGTACGTTACCGGTGATTCCGCATACGTAGACGAGGACGGTTACTTTTGGTTTCAGGGACGAGTCGACGATGTGATTATGACCGCCGGGGAACGTGTCGGCCCGTTTGAAGTAGAAAGCAAACTGGTCGAGCATCCTGCTGTCGCGGAAGCAGGGGTAATTGGAAAGCCTGATCCGGTACGCGGTGAAATAATAAAAGCCTTTATTGCCTTACGTGACGGCTATCAAGTATCGGAGGAATTAAGAGAAGAAATCCGCCAATTTGTGAAAACCGGTCTTGCGGCACATGCGGCGCCAAGAGAAATTGAATTCCTCGAAAAACTGCCAAAAACAAGAAGCGGCAAAATCATGCGCCGTGTCCTAAAAGCATGGGAACTGAAGCTCCCGACAGGCGACCTGTCGACAATGGAAGAATGATATCAAAAATAGAAGTGAGAGGTGAGAAACTCGCTGAGCGAGTTTCTGCCATTCTCAGTCTCTCATTGCTATTGTTATGGCAAATTCACTAATTGATATCATCGGAACTTTGCTCTTTGAAAAGCGATGTTGGTGGACTTTTTCTAAGATTATTCTCCATTTCTGCCGTCTGAATTCGATGAACAACAAAACGGAGCTTATTCATCATAAGCTCCGTTTTGTTCATATATTTATTATTGGCCATTTCCGTCTTCGGTTCCGCTTGTATTTTCCGGCGGAGGTTCCGGTATCGGGTTAGGATTTGTTGGCGGCACCGGTGTAATTCCCGAAGACGGATTTCCATTCTCGTTCCCGGTATTTGTATTTCCTCCCGGCTGTTCCTGATTCCCTATATGAACAATATTGGATAATACGGATTCCTGACCGGCAATGTCAACAGCTTTTACATAATAGCTTCCGTTTCCGGCATGGAACGATAGATTGTCATCTGCTTTTATCGAAGCTATTACCGCTCCGCTGCTGTTATACACACGGTAGCCGATAACGTCATTTTCCGAATGACGTCCCCAACTGATCACATTATTGGCGGCTTGAATTGTTAAAGGAGCAGGCGGTTTGCCGTTATCCATTAATCTTTCAGCTGTGACCATAATATTGCTCCAACGGCCGCTGTTACTCGGCAGCAATGATTTTGGATCGGTTTTGATGCCAAAAAGCTTTTGAATATACTCCGCATTTAAAACCATTCCCGAGCCGGTAAATTCTTTCGGAGTGGATTCAAGCGCTAAATATTTTACATTATTTATTGTTACAAAGTTACCATCTATGAGACTGTCATCTGTTTTTGTAGGGACAAATTTTTCATTAAACAAATCGGTATCCACTAATCCTGCCTTTTGACATGCTTCTGACGGCAGGAGACCGGAAACGGCACAGAATGAACGCTGAACGATTCCTCCCGGCATTTTAAAAGTGTCATCTGATTTCACAATATCCGGTGCAACGTCGTAGGCGCCGTTCATAAGATTGGTCCATAAATAATTTGTCCGTTGACTGTAAGACATACCTGTTGTATATAATGATTTTGGCGTATCATAGCCGGTCCAAATCCCCATTGTTACCTTCGGATTTCCGGCAACAAGCCAGGAATCAATGTATTCATTACCGGTTCCTGTTTTTGCGAACCAGTCGGAGCTAAATTTCAACCTGCCTTTTAAACCGCGCCCCGTCCCGTTATTTAGCACGTCGCGCATCATATCAAGTGTTAAATAAGCAGTCTGCGGACTGAATACCTCCACCGGTTTTGTTTCATGCTGATAAATGACATTGCCTTCTTTATCGGTAATTTTTTCAATCATATAGGCATCTATAAACTGTCCGCCGTTTGCAAACGTTGCAAATGCATTTGTGTTTTCTTCAACGGATACTCCTATTTTTAGTGATCCTATTGCTATTGAAGGAAGTACATAGTCCTCCGGAGTTAAAGTAGTAAAGCCCATTTTTTCTAAGAACGTCGCCGGGCGCTGCGGCAAAATGTCCGTATACAATTTTACAGCCGGAACATTATACGATTGTGCGAGAGCGTTGCGGGCGGAGACAAGTCCGCTGAATTTGCTTGAATTATAGTTCCTCGGCCAAATTTTATCGGGATTGCTTGGATCCAGCTTTAACGGAACATCCGGCAAAATTGTCCCGGGCGATGCAAAGCCAAGTTCAATGGCCGGAGCATAGACGAGCAGCGGCTTCATCGTTGACCCGTTTTGTCTCGGGGCAGTGATGTGACTGGTTTGCGATTTTTCAAAGTTGCGTCCGCCGACGAAACTTAAAATTTTCCCTGTGCTGTTTTCCATGAGCACCGCACCGGTTTCTACCTGCTGCATCACTACTTCTTCTATATTTGTTTCCGTATTCAATACTTTTTCCGGTTTATCCGGTCCAAAGGACTTATAATTTCTTACTACTTCCTGAAATGTATCATACAGTTTTTTATCAATCGTACTATGGATTTGATAACCGTTTCGGCGGATTTGCCGGTCGGCTAAAATATTGTACTCATTCTGTAAATCTTGATTATTTTTCAGGTCTTCATCCGTATAGCCATCATTTTTTGCCAGTTGACTGGCGATAATCGCTTTCGCCCTTTTTTCAATTTCATTCGTCAAAAACGGATAACTTTCCAACGGATTTGTTTCAGGAGGGATGAAATCCTGGGTGATATCATAGTTTACTGCAGATTCATATTCTTCTTTTGTAATCTCATTCCCGTCGTACATCCGTTTTAACACAGTTTTCATTCTTGTAATGCCCGGTTCAGTTCCTTCCGGTGTTTTCCTCTCCCCTTGATTGGTAAAAGGAGTATAACCAAACGGACTTTGCGGCAAACCGGCGATAAACGCTGCCTGCGGCAAGGTCAATTCTTTTGCAGTTTTCCCGAAAATTCCTTTTGCGGCGGATTGCACACCGGCAATATTTCTTCCCGAAGAATTACGACCAAAAGTGGATACGTTTAAATAAGCCTCTAAAATCTCATCTTTATCAAAGAAATGCTCCAATCGTAATGCTAAAAGGATTTCCTTTGCTTTTCGCTGAAAGGATACTTCATTTGTTAAAATCTGATTTTTGATTAATTGCTGCGTTAATGTACTTCCGCCTGACTGAATCGATGAATTGGATACTTCTTGTAACAAAGCACGCATGATTGCTTTTGGAACGATCCCGTTGTGTTCGTAAAAGTATTCGTCTTCCGTTGCAATAACCGCATCGATTAAATATTGCGATACATCTTTAAGGGAAACTTCTTCGCGCTCCAAATCGGTGCGTACCTTCCCTAAATATTCGTTGTTCGCAAAATAAATTTCCGATACCTCTTCGTAATTATAAATATCCTTTTTCATACTGTCATACGACCGTATCGGTTCGTCTTTTACAAGAGCGGCAACATAGCCTGCCCCGACACCGCCTGCAAATGCCGTGCCGATTACGAGAAATATTATTACTAATAAGAGCAAATTCCATGCTACTTGATAGGTTATTCTGGCTGTTTTTAATGTTTTTTTGCTTTTGAAGGCATTAAGAACTGACTTCAATGGATTGTTCCGTTTTTGTTCTTCTCTCATTCGCACCATACCTCCTAAAAATCAAATTTCATTATAGCATAAAGATAGAAAAAGAAGCATGAACAATACGATTTTCGGAAAAAATACTCATGTATTTGACAATAAGCAGGAATTATGATAAATATGGATTACGTTATTTTTGTGTTATGCAATTATTGTGAAATTTAATTGTAAAATGAAACAATATTACAAATAAGCGATGATAGGAGAAAAAGTAGTTTTTTTGCCTCTGTTTCAGAAAGCCGGCGGCCGCTGTGAGCCGGTATAAGCAAAAAAATGAATTACCTCCATGAGCTTTTACTGTGAATCATCTGTATTAGCAGTAAACGGTTTGCACCGTTATCCGAAAAGAGTGGAAGATAATTTGTCTTCAAATTGGGTGGTACCGCGCGAAAATTGCGTCCCTGCATAAAGCAGGGGCGTTTTTTAATGCAATTATAAGGAGGAAAAAAACATGCAGAGTTTATTGGAAGATTTACAATGGCGGGGAATTATTTATCAGCAAACGGATGAGGAAGGCATCGCCGAATTACTGAGGAACGGCCAGGTTTCCTTGTATTGCGGCGTCGATCCGACAGGAGATAGTCTTCATATCGGCCATTTGCTGCCGTTTTTAACATTACGCCGTTTTCAGCAGGCCGGCCACAGGCCGATCGTCCTTGTCGGAGGGGCGACGGGCATGATCGGCGACCCGAGCGGGAAAAAAGAAGAAAGAAAGCTGCTGACCTTAGAGACGATCAAGTACAACGTGTCATGTCTGCAAAAGCAGTTGCAGCAGATTTTTAATTTTGACGGTGAAAATGGCGCCATCATGGTAAACAATTACGATTGGGCAGGTTCGATGGATATTGTCACGTTTTTACGGGATTATGGGAAGCTTATTGGAGTAAATTACATGCTGGCAAAGGATACGATTGCCAGCCGGTTGGAAACCGGTATTTCTTTTACAGAATTTACGTATACGATTTTACAAGCATTGGATTTCTTACATTTGTATGAAAACCAAGAGTGCCAGCTGCAAATCGGCGGCAGTGACCAGTGGGGAAATATTACAACCGGCCTGGAATTGATTCGTAAAATTTATCCGGAAGGAAAAAATGCGTTTGGCTTAACGATTCCGCTTGTAACAAAAGCAGACGGGACTAAATTTGGAAAAACGGAAAGCGGCGCTGTTTGGCTGGATGCTGAAAAAACATCACCGTATGAATTTTACCAGTTTTGGATTAACACGGCAGATGCGGATGCCGTGAAATATTTAAAATATTTTACATTTTTAGATCACGCAGCAATTGAGGAACTGGAACAGTCTGTCCGCGACGAACCTCATTTGCGGAAAGCACAAAAAACGCTCGCTACTGAAATGACAAAATTGATTCATGGTGAACAAGCACTGCAGCAGGCGATTCATATATCCGAAGCACTTTTTTCCGGACAAGTGAAAAATTTATCGCTCGCCGAAATTAAGCAGGGCTTTAAGGATGTACCGTCTTTTGAACTGGAAAAAGACGATTATCCGATTGTCGATTTGCTTGTAACGGCGAAAATCAGTTCATCGAAAAGGCAGGCAAGAGAAGATGTGACAAACGGAGCGGTCTCCATCAACGGTGAGCGTGTCAGCGATGTCCAATATATAGTATCGGAAAAAGACAGGCTGGAGGATCAATTTACGATCATCCGCCGCGGCAAGAAAAAGTACTTCCTATTAAAATATGTTGCACAATAACTGCAAAGGCAGGTACTGTGATAAAGCGCCCCTTTTTGTCTAGAGGAAACGGGGCGCTTTTATAATTGCAGCAAAATGATGCGGTATGTTGGGAAGAAACTTACGTTGCGTAAAAACTTAAATAATGTTAGGTATAGGAGATTTAAAAATTGTAATCGTTTTGAGGGGATTGTAGATGGCATAATTTACAATGAAAAGCAGGATAGATTAAGCTCTATTTTTTATTGTAAAGATTTCCCGTTCATGCACACTTTTCACCTCTTAAAAAGTATGGACACAAATGAATAAGGCTAAAAGCGACTACCATCTAAAGAAGGTGGAGTTAGACCACGTATTTGTAAATTAAAACAAAATGTGAACAAGAAATAAATAAAAATACTCAGATCACATAATATCAGGAGAAATCGTGTATATATTCAGTGTCATTACACTATTGATTATCTATTTC
>JAGKQJ010000210.1 GCA_017898095.1 Bacillaceae bacterium Marseille-Q3522
GAACAGGAAAAATTCCAAGAAAGCGAATATTTTAAGGAAAAGTCGAAAGAAAGATATAAAATAGAAGCTAAAAATAGCGAATTAAAACACCGACACGGGTATAATGTTGCGAAATCCTCGGGTCTATTAGGCATGCAATTGCAAGGTGCCATGGCAATATTTACGGTGAATCTAAAAAGAATTTTGAAACTAATAGATCAAAAATAAGGGCAAAATAAAACCCCATGAACAAAAAAGACGACTTAAAATTCACATTTATGAATTTTAAAGTCGTCTTTTTATTGCGTGCTTAAAAAATGCTAGAAAAACCGAAGGTTTTTCAGTGCCCTCTGCTTATCGCACCTCTTTTTTTGAAAAATAGTTAACACCCTAAATCATCAATACTTTATGCATCACTTGGTATTGTTACTTCTTTTGTTATATTCACGTCCCAAGAAATGATTGTTGTACTATCTCTAACATTATTCTCTTTGATGGATTGTAATATTGTCAAAATGCTATTATCCATTTGATGACTTCTCATAACATTATAAATTTCATTCGGAGAAGAGAACGGTTCATTAGGACATTCGATTAGCCCGTCAGTTGTTAAAAATATTCGATTTAATCCTTTTCTCAGTTCTCTTATTCCACTACTATAACAAGGAATCACTTGTTCAAATGTGTTGACTTGCCCAACCCACTCGTAGAATTGGCGTTGGTTTATTTGATACTGACCGAGTTTGGCAAGTTCCGGGTGAAATAGATAGGAAAGGCAATCTCCGATTGAAAACCACCAAACATACTTATCCTTTCTGAGTACGATTAGACAAGCAGTTTCCCCCTTAACGTTTCGGCAATCAGAAAGAAATTGTTCTTCTTGAAACAAGTTTATTCCCATATTTTTATACCAAGGCATCGAAAAAAATTGATATGAAAGTAATTTCCGTATTCGAATCCTTGTGATAATTATACCATTCTTCAAACTGTTAATTTCAAGAAATTCTTCATGGATGAGGATTTCGGGATGCATTGGTATAAATTTTTCGGGAATGAAGGTTAAAACGTAACTGCATTGTTTGTATAAAATCGCCAGCATGCTACTTAATCAAATCATTCACATTATATACTTTTCCGCTTTCTACCTGATCAGACAGGAGAATTAGATCAACTAAAGCATCGGCAACTTTGTCCGGATGGCGCAGGGATCCTTTTTCTTTAAAACCCTGGAATCTTTCAATTTCGACGAAGGCTTCTTTGGACGAGGAGCGGATTACTCCTTGCATTTCCGTATCCATGATGCCCGGACTAAATGCGATAATCCGGTGCGGCTGACCGCTGTTTTTTAACTCCAATGCAACTGTCTCCGTAAACATATTAACGCCTGCTTTTGTGCTGCAATATGCACTCCAGCCGTGGTAAGGATTTTTTGCCGCACCGGAAGTAACGTTGACAATATCAAGTTTCATTTCGGTATTTTTCACCGTTTTTAATAGTTCGTTACATATATAAAGCGGGGCTGTCAAATTTATTTGAATATTACGAAGCAAAAGATTTTCATCCATGTTCCCTGCTGTATGGATCGGTTCGACAACACCGGCATTATTGAACATGTAAATATGATCCGGATTACTTGATAAGATAAATGATGCGACTTTATCTATCGTGCTTTCCAGGCTTGCCTGATCGCTAAAATCACAGGCATAGAACTGATAGAATAAATCGCTTGTTTCTGCGAGCTTTTTCAAGTCATGGTTTTCATTGCGGGCAAGCGAAATAATCCCGATATCCTCTTTTAACATTCTTTTGGCAATCGATGCGCCAAGTCCCCTCGAAGCACCGGTAATAATTGCTAGACTCAATAAGATTCACTCCTTTAAGTAACGCCTGTAACAACATTGTAGCATGTACGGTTTAGAAATGAATGCTTATTTGCAATAAATAATTTCTGAGTTCTCCTTAGCGAATTAAAAAATTCCGCCTTTGCTCTATATTAATTACCTTCCTTTTGCGAGATAACTTTATTTTCCATCCCTAGTGAATTTGCCAGCTGGATAATTTGTGTCGGCACGGAGATTTCAACATTTTCCTGTTCAAAAATTTCTAAAATTTTATAATTTACTTCTTGTTTGATGTTTAAGTATTCTTCCCAGACCGTTGTGACTGTAAAGTATTGAATGAAGATTTCAATACTGCCGGCAGTAATTTGATCAAAAGTAACCATAATGGCATCCTGATGAATTCCTGTATGATTTTTCAAATAAGTCTTAATCGCTGAAACAGTTTGCTCAATTTGATATCTCGGCGTGTCAAAAGCAATATCAAGGCGCAAGATTACTCTTCGTTTTCCCATCTTGCTCCAATTTGTTATCGCTTCGTTCGATAAAATCGAGTTTGGCACGGTAACCAACGATTGTTCAAACGTTCGCACTTTTGTGCTCCTGAACGTAATATCTTCGACGATTCCTTCCACATTCGACGTTCTAATCCAATCCCCGATGGAGAAGGGTTTTTCCGTAATAATCACGATGCCGCCAAAGAAATTGCCGACAAAATCCTTAGCTGCCAGGGCAAAAGCAAGACCTCCCAAACCGAGCCCGGCAACAAAGCTGCTGACGTTAAATCCAAATTGGTCAGCGATCACACTAAAACTGATCGCAACGATGATAAATTGAATTCCCTTTGATAAAAAGGGGATCAGAATTCGGTCGAAATCGATGTCAAAGCGGTCTTTCAACTTCAAAAAAATCACGGATGAAGCAGATGAAAAATTAAACAGTCCCCAGCTAATCAGAAAAATTAAGATAGAACTTATTATTTTGCCAACAATCGGAAATGTAGAATAATGGAAATCTGGATAATAAAGTAGTGCCAAATACACTCCAATTACAACAAACAGCCAACGGATCGGTTTTTCGAATGATTGACAAATATGTGTGAAAATATTAGAAGAAGACTTTTTACTATAATGCAAAATAAGTCTAAATACATATTTCGTAAAAATTTTTCGAAAAACAAGAAATAAAAGGAGAATTCCGATGGAGATCGCAATATTTTTATAAAACTCAAAATCGAATTGCATGATTCATTACCCCTTCATGTTTGTTATTACTAGTGTAACCTATCCGAATTGGAAAATAAATCGAAAAGAATATTACAGCAATGAAACTGGAATACTTTCATAGATAAATGGAAACGGAAAATGAAGGGATTCGTTGAAATGAATACAAATCGTTCTATATGTTTTTGATTAGAATACGAGAATTTTCAGATTCCCATTGCCTGTCTTTCCCGCTTGCTGTCAGAAGTTCTTTTACGCTATGATAGAATGAGAATTTCTTAAAACGACAGATAAGCGAGTGAAAAAGATAGATGAATGCAAGAGATCGAGGATATTTTATGCCGCCGGAGTGGGCGGAGCATGAGCGGACCTTTCTTTCCTGGCCGGTGCAGGAATCAATGGTCTATCCGGAGGATAAAGAAAGAGTTGAAAAAGGCTATCAGGATATGATTGAGGCAATTGCTGAATTTGAGCCGGTAACCGTGCTTGTCAATTCCGGACAAGAGGGAGAAGTCCGCACACGGTTGCAAAATAAACAGATAGATGTGCTGGAAATTCCGCATAATGATGCTTGGCTCCGTGATAATGGTCCGACGTTTGTCCTCGATAAACTAGGAAATCGCGCGGGGATCAATTGGCATTTTAATGCCTGGGGGGAAAAATATGCTCCTTGGGATTTGGATAATGAAGTAGCAGGAAAGCTGTTGGCTCATTACGGTATAAAAACATTGGATGTCCCGCTTGTTTTAGAAGGAGGCAGTATCCATGTTGATGGTGAAGGGACATTGTTGACAACAGAAGAATGCCTGCTAAATGCAAATCGCAATCCGGCACTGACCCGTGCGCAAATTGAGGATTATTTGAAAAAGTCCCTTCATATTGAAAAAATCATTTGGCTGAAACGGGGATTAAGTGGCGATGAAACCGACGGACACATCGATAATGTTGCCTGCTTTGCCGCGCCAGGGAAAGTATTAGTCCAGGTTTGCCATGATCCGACCGATGAAAATTACCAAAGAACGCAGGAAAATTTGCAAATACTTCGCGATATGAAAGATGCAAAAGGACGCAGCTTGGAAATAATCGAAATCGAGCAGCCGCCAATGCAACTTTTTAACGACCGGCGCTTAACATTAAGCTACCTGAATTTTTATTTTGTCAACGGTGGGATTATTTTGCCTGTTTTCGGCGGTTCTGCAGACAAAACGGACAAACAGGCAATCGCAACCTTACAGCGTATTTTTCCAAAGCGCCATATCCGTCCGGTTGACGGCATGGCGATTATCAAAGAGGGCGGCAATATTCATTGTGCAACACAGCAAATGCCGACGCGTTATGAAAAGGAGGTAACAGAGTGAGAAAAGTGAAAGTAGCGGCAACGCAGATGAGTTGCTCTGCGGTGATCGAAGACAATATTGCAAAAGCAGACAAGCTTGTTCGTGAAGCGGCAAAACAAGGCGCGAACATTATTTTATTGCAGGAACTGTTCGAAACACCTTATTTTTGCCAGCGTGAAAAAGCAAAATACTACCGTCTTGCAACAGAAGTAGAAGAAAATAAAGCAATTGCTCATTTTAAAAAACTCGCACAAGAGCTCTCTGTTGTCTTACCGATTAGCTTTTATGAAAAGAAAAACAATGCCCGTTATAATGCTGTTGCCATAATTGATGCCGATGGCCGTATATTAGGCACCTATCGGAAAAGTCATATTCCTGTCGGACCAGGCTATGAGGAAAAATATTATTTTAACCCGGGAGACACCGGTTTTAAAGTGTGGCAAACCCACTTCGGAAAAATCGGCGTCGGTATTTGCTGGGATCAATGGTTTCCGGAAGCGGCCCGCTGCATGGCTCTGATGGGAGCGGAGCTGCTGTTCTATCCGACGGCAATCGGAACGGAGCCGGAGGATGCCACCATCGACAGCATGCCACATTGGCAAACATGCATGCTTGGCCACGCAGCCAGCAACCTTGTTCCAGTGATTGCTGCTAACCGGATTGGCACAGAAACCGAGGATGACTCCAGTATTACCTTCTATGGCTCGTCCATTATTGCCGGATCGACTGGGCAAAAGCTGAAGGAAGCAAGTAGGGAAGAGGAAGCCGTTTTAGTCGCAGAATTTGACTTGGATCAATTGGAAGACCAACGAATCGAATGGGGACTTTTTCGTGACCGCCGTCCTGAATTGTATAAAATCATTGCCTCTAATGACGGCGAGCTGGGGGTTTGAAAGATGGGCTTTTGATAGGCTTAAACCAGTGGAATCAGGTTTCCGGACTCTGCTCTGACTAACCTGGATTTAGTGACTATAGTCCGGCTGGTGGTCGTTTGCGGCATGATATCTGAATAAAAATCTCGCCTTTGTTCAGAGGCGGGATTTTTACGTAAAAAGCTTTTCTCCTAATTGTAAATAACGAGAAGTCATCCTTTTTTTCGTTCATGTTCATAAGAAAACTCCCCTTTTTAAGTAAAATTTCATTAAATTATAGAACCAATTTTGTTCACAATCGTCTAATCTAATGAATTAATCAAGAATATAGTGAACATACCCCTCCTAAATATGTTCAAATTATCTAATTATATAAAAAAATAAAACAGTTCCCTTTTTAAGTATTTTTAAACTTTAAATATAAATATTACCATTACAAGATAATAAGGGAGGGATAAAAAATGCTAATAGAAAATAATGAAAATGATGTTCAATCCCAAGAGATAAAAAAGATGAACTTTTAGTTTGGTTAATGAACAGATACGGACAAACAGTAGTAAGATTGGCGTTTTCCTATGTGAAAAATAAGCAGCTTGCAGAGGATATTTCACAAGAGGTATTCATTTCCTGTTACAAAAATTTAACTTTTTTTCGAAAAGAATCGACTTACAAAACATGGATTTATAAAATAACGATCAATAAATGTCGCGATGTAATGAAAAGTTGGTCATACAAAAATCTTATCTTCATAGAAATGATTACCTCAATGAGAAAAACAAAAGATTCTTCGATAGAAGAAAGCATTATAAAACAAGAGGAAAATTACATGATCTCACAGTCTATTTTACATCTCCCTGCAAAGCTTCGAGAAGTGATGATTTTGTATTATTATGAAGAATTAAAAATCGAAGAGATATCCAAATTATTAGAATTGAAAACGAACACAATAAAAACCAGGCTTCATC
>JAGKQJ010000211.1 GCA_017898095.1 Bacillaceae bacterium Marseille-Q3522
AAGCCAGGCGAAATTATGGAAGTTGATTGGGCAGGATCCACCTCCTTCATCATTGATAGAGATACTGGTGAGAAGGTAAAAGCTTACGTTTTCGTTGCGACACTGCCATGCAGTCAATTATCTTATGTTGTCTCACCCATTTATCAAAGGCTGAAGGCGTGAGGTCATATTCTTTAATAATTTCATGCCTTGGTTTTCCGGAAGCGTGTAGACTAACAATCTGTTCCTTAAATTCTTTTGAGAAGGTTCTCCTTTCCCGTTTCATGTTCCCTATCTCCCTTGGTTTATTTGAACCAAGTGTACATGACCTTAATTTATCTGTCCAATTAAGTGTAACCTATCCACATATATACCACATTGGTGCTATATAAAGAAAGATCCTTTACAACTTAGATAAAGGTTCCTTATCACATATATTTCTTGATTTTTTTTTGAAGCTTTTAATTTCCTCCACCTTCAGCAGGATCATCAGGTGCTATTTCATAGTGTTCTCTTATGCTTCCGTCACTAGTTTTGGTTTCTCCTACTTTAATCCAATTCCCGTTATTTAAAAGATCAACAACTTCCTGGGCTTTTTCCATCGCCTCTTTTTCAGCTTCTGCTTGTTGTTGTGCTTGCGATGGCTGACTGGTAGTTTCCGTTTTTGGCTTTGATGCTTCAGCCTCTTGTTTTGTGTAACTTTTTTCAGCTGGTTTCGGTTCTGGCTGTATTTTTTTAGGTTCAGTTTGAAGTTGTGCAGGTGTTGTCGGTTCAAATTGTGTGATCGCTGTTTCTTGGTTATTGGAAGATGATTCCACATTTTCAGCAACAGCTTTTACCTGAACTTTTTCAGCAGCAGTCATTTCCTCTAAATCTCTTTCAAACTGAAGGTTAATGTTAGTTGCTACAGCTCCAAGCTTTTGCATTTCCTCTTTATCAAGATTACTATCTTTTTCCGCTTGACTTGAAGAACACCCTCCTACACCAGCCATTAATAATAGTAAAACACTGCTTGACAACATTAACATTTTCTTATTCATTTTAATTTCCTCCAAAGTAACATGTTAATGTATCTGTTTGGATCTCTTCATAATTTATTTTTTCTTGACATTAAATTGAATTTAAAAGCAATCAATAAATAAATCATCATAAAAAGGCTGATCCAACAGTCTCTCTCCGGACCATTTGAATCAACCCTTTCTAACTCAGCTATTTACCCCACTCTCCACCTTATACTCCCTAACTTCCGGCCGGCCAATCGATTGATAATTAATCCCAGCTTTTCTGGCTACTTCAATGGCAAAGCAGTTTCTGCCGTCATAGACGAATGGGGTTTTCATTTTTGCTTTAAATAAGTTTAAATCGGTATTTTTAATTTCATCCCATTCGGTGAAGATGAGGCAGAGATCGGCGTCCTCCAGGGCGTCTTCGATGGTTGCTTCGTAGTGAACCTGGGTCGGATAGATTTTTTTGAAATTATTGATACCGACCGAGTCGTAGGCGTGGATTTCAGCGCCTTCGTTTAATAGCAGGCGGACATTCGGGATCGATGGGGCTTCTCGCAAGTCATCGGTTCCTGGTTTAAACGTTAGGCCCAGCACTGCGATTTTCAATCCGTTAAACGTTTCGAAGTCTCTTCTTGCTTTTTGGATCAGCTTAAATTTTTGCTTTTCGTTGACTTCAATCGTTGCTTTAATCGTCCGTAATACGTAGCCTTCTTCTTCGGACAGCCAGTGGAGCGCTTTTGTGTCTTTCGGGAAGCAGGAACCGCCGTAGCCAATGCCGGGGTTTAAAAAGCGGTTGCCAATGCGGGCATCGTAGCTCATTCCTTTCGTGACATCTTCGATATTGGCGCCGACTACTTCGCAAAGGTTGGCAATATCGTTGACGAAGGAAATTTTTAAGGCAAGGAAGTCGTTGGAAGCGTACTTGACCATTTCCGCGCTGCGACGGTTCATTGATAAAATCGGCTGGTTAAATGGTGTGTAGATGTCTGTTAAAATTGTTTTTGCATTGTCACTTTCGACGCCGATAACGATGCGGGAAGCATGCAATGTATCACGGACTGCTGTTCCTTGTGCGAGAAATTCCGGATTGGAAGCGACTTCGACCTGCACATCGTGCTTCAGATGCTCTTTGATAAGCACTTCTACTTTTTCGTTCGTGCCGATTGGAACCGTAGATTTTACAACGACAAGGCAATCACGCTCGATCGATTCGGCAATCTCCTCTGCAACAGCATAAATATAATTTAAATTCGCCGAACCGTCTTCATTTTCCGGTGTCCCTACTCCGATAAAAATAACATCTGAGTTTGCATAAGCATTTTTAAAATCCGTCGTAAAGGCAATATTTCCCTCATTGAGATTTTTGACTATCAATTCATCGAGCCCCGGTTCATAAATCGGGGAAATTCCTTTATTTAAAATATCTATTTTCTCCTGAATCGGATCGACACATGTAACCTTATGACCAACCTCTGCCAAACAAACACCCGTCACCAATCCGACGTACCCTGTCCCAGCGACTGTAATATTTTTCAAAACAGACATCTCCTTATCTATTAAAAAAATTTAATATACTTGAGTAAAAAGTCATAGTTTTATTTTACTATAAAATGTAAAAGATTAAAACACTCATTCGCTAATAATTAGGAAAACATACTTTCTAATTTGGAGGTTTCGTTCATATAATTTTATCATTACATCAGTAACGTAATTCATGAATATATTATACTTCGATAAGTTCAGAAAAATCAAAATATGTATCATAATTTCCTTAAATGCTAGAAAATATTTCAGGCAGGTATAACACATCAAGGATTCAAAAAACGCTGATTTACTTTTTAAAGAAAACCTGTTATCGTCCCGTTAAATTTAACTCACTTCCTTTCATTCGTAAAATTGTAAGAATTTCTGCAGCAATTTCGTTTGCTTCATTATGACACTTCGGTCTTCTTTTCCATGCTTTCGAAAAATCTGCTTCAGTAAATTCCTCAAAAGAGATCGTAGTACAAAGATTTTTTTCCTTCAGATAGTTTATCGTATGCTGATCCTCGTTCATTCCTTCACGATCAATGATGAAAAGAGGTGTACCATTATTTACAGCTTCACTCACCGTGCCCCACCCTGCTTTGGTGATCACTAAATCAGAAACAGCGGCATAATTCTGCACTTCTGTATAATGATCGGGAATTTTCTTTACATTAGGGTGCGTAATCTGCATATTGCTTGAAACAACAAAAAGGCAATCCTGCTCGTTCCATACCGGAAAGTCCGAGATATTGCCAATATCAATTCTCATCCCGATCGGCACGAAAATGATTTTCTTTTTACCATCAGGATTTAATTTTTGTATCAGCCTCGCCACTTCAGTAGTTTGGACTTCTCTGCTAAAAAATCCAAAGCTTTTATTCCCGTTATTACCCCAGTTTCGCTCGATACTTCCTGCAAGAGAAAAGAAATAGTCCATTTTTTGATACATGGTTTCCAAATGTTGCAGTACAAAATCTGGAACCAGTGTTTTAAAGGCTGTATACCATGTAAAATTAGAGATCCCGATAGACGGGATTTTTAGAAGTGCAGCAACCTCAAAGGCGATTGGAGAAATATCGGAAATAATCAGCTCAGCCCGCTGTTTCTCTAAAAAGCTCGCTTCTTGTGTGATTTTCCCTGGAAGTTTCTCAAGATAAACCCGCAACGCATTTTCCATTCCGGGAATATCTGCTATTATCGTGCCTGTCTGCAAACGATAGCCGACGTCTGTCACAACCTCATGAAAAATGATCCTGTCACTGTAGGTTGATAAGGATTGTTTGATAAACGACAATGCATAGGAGTGGCAAATAATGATCTTTATTTCACGATCCAACTGTAATAGTTTCCGAATAACGGCTATTGATCTTGAAGCATGTCCATAGCCGTATTCGGAAATATAATAGGCAATTGTTTTCATCTTAGATGATCACTTGTGCCTTCGAGTGTTGATAGCTGTTTAAAATATCATCCCATTTTTCAGAAAGGCGTTCAAAGTCGGTATCGACGACCTCTCGACCGGTTTGTACTTCGATAAATTCAAGTTCACGGATTGCCCGGATCGCATGTTTTCTGCCAACGGGGATATGAATAATGTCTCCTGCCTTCACTCGGCGAATTTGGTCATCAAGGATTAACTCCCCTTCGCCTCGGACAATCGTCCAAACTTCGTTGCGCAAATGATGATAATGATAAGTTGAATTTTTATCCTTTTCAATACAAATCCGTCTCGTAACCATTTCTTCGTTGTCGTATTTTGCATAATCCAGCACTTTGGACCAGCCCCAGATCCGTTCTTCATACATAGGCGGCTGCTCAAATCCACCAATTAATTCCTTCACTTTCGGGCTGGAAGCTTTGTCGGAAACAAGTATTCCATCCGGGCTTGCCGCAACAATAACGTCTGATAAACCGACAACTGTTATAGGTATCTCTAATTCATTTACCAGATGGGTGTTATTTGAATTCTCACTGATGATTCCTTTGCCAATTTGGGAGACGGACATTTCTTCCGTTAAAGTGTTCCAGGTTCCAAGGTCTTTCCAATAGCCTTCGTATGGCAAAGCAACTATGTGATTTGCTTTTTCAACGACTTCATAGTCAAAGCTTATTTTCGGAAGCTCTCCGTAGCATAATGATAATTCCTTATAGTTGAATGGCAGATTCTTTTCTTGCAGATGGTCGATTAAATAACGAAGCTTAAAGGCAAACACTCCGCAATTCCATAAGGCATTCTGCTTAATCAAAGTTGCGGCTTTCTCTTCACTCGGCTTTTCCGTAAACCGCTCCACTGTATAAAAATTTGCCTGTTCAACATTTTTCGGGACAATATAGCCATATTTTGAAGATGGATACGTTGGCTTGACTCCGACTAAAGCCAGTTCAGCTTCTGATTTCTTTAAGACGCCTTCCAACAATTTAATATTCTCAAAAAAGTCATCATCAACAAAAGGATCTACCGGTAAAACAATCACAGTCTCCTCTAAATCAGTGTGAAATTCTGAATATAAAAAAGAACCGGCAAGTGCGATCGCAGGAAAAGTATCTCTTCTCTCCGGCTCGACAATTAACGGAACATCGCCTAATTGATTATAGATCATCTCTGTTTGTGTTTTCGAGGTTGCAATCACGGCTGATTCGCCAAGACCAACCGCAGCTAATTGCTGCCAAACACGTTGTACCATCGATTGCTGGTTGCCATCTTTATCTTCCAGCACTTTTAAAAATTGTTTCGAACGTGTATCGTTGGATAACGGCCATAAACGCTTACCGGAACCACCTGATAATAATACTAACTTCATTGGAAACTCTCCTTTTATCTTCTTCGTATTTATTATTCTCCAATTGAAAGTTGGCATTTTCCTTATACAGGTTTATGCCAGCTTTGCTATTAGCTATCACTAAAATCCATATCAGCATACTACACGATGCAGACAAAGAGTTAGAGTTACTGATTGTGCATCATATATACAGAGAAAAACACAAGTACTTTCCTTGAAGGCTTCCTGCCTGATATAAAATCTATGAAAAGTTTTGAGGGAGAAACTATTAGTTTATAATTTTTATTCTATTTCTATAGATTTACATAAAATAGTAAATAGCAAAAATCATTTTTCCCATGTTATGTTTTCTCTTAATATCCTAGCAGGATAACCTCCAATTAAAACGTTATTTTTTATTACTTTATTTATAGACTGTGTAAGTACACTGTTTGATGCTACTACAGTATTATCTAATATAGTTACTCCTTTCATTACTGAACAATTTGCACAAATCCATACTTTATTTCCTATTTTAATCTCTTTTTTGGGGTTGATTGTCTTACCATCTACTTTAATAAAATGATTATCCGTATCCATGATCGTACAACCCCATCCTATCATTACTTCATCACCAAAACTTATAGCTTTCTTACAATCAATTAATAAAGTTGAGGTTGAGCTGAATTTATTACCAAATTCAATAGTACCCCAGTTTCGTATTTTTATTCCATTACCAAAAGATGCTGTTCCTTTAAAATTAAAATCACCTTTTGAATTCCACATACTTCTATGTTTTTCTCCTTTAGTAAACATATGGTCAGTTAAACCTATTTTAATCATACCGAATTTTATAGGAGCATCAATCTTAATACTACCTTTTGTTTCAATTAATTTAACTCTGTGTGATACTATTATAGGC
>JAGKQJ010000212.1 GCA_017898095.1 Bacillaceae bacterium Marseille-Q3522
CATAAACACAAACAAAAATCCTGCTACAAAAGCAAACGTAATTGAAAAATAAATACTTTTTATAAATATCTGCTTCTTCTTCATTTTTCTCAAATCCCTCTTTAAGCGTTGTTTAATAAATTGTGCCCGTTCCAACTTCCATTCCATATCATATTCAAGTCGTTTAAGGGAACGATCTAACGGGGATTGCTCATTTTGATTGTTCATGAAGGATAACCTCCTTTTTTAGTTCTTTTTCCAATGCCGGTAATGCACGGAATAAAGTAGTTTTGACTTTGCTTTCCGACCAATGCAGTATTTCTGCTGTTTCCTTTGTGGAAAAACCTTTGATTTTTCGTAAAATGATTACTTTTCGATAGGATTCCTTTAAATTGGCCAATGCTTGATATAATTCGTGAGACGTTTCTTTTATTTGGACAATGTTTTCAGGTGTTTTTTCAGCTTTTTGTTTTCCTTGAAAAACTTCTTTAAAGAAACGGAGCGGTTTTTGCTTCCTTAAATAATCAATGGTAAGGTTATGTGCGATACTGAACAGCCACGTTCTTGCCGTTGAATCGCGTTTATACAGGTGATGAAATTTATAGGCTTTAAGAAATGTTTCATGGGTAAGATCCTCCGCTTGCTGGTAGTCTCTCACCATCAGCAATATAAATTTAAAAATCGTTTGGTGGTACTGTGTATACCATTCCTCTATCTCATTTTCACGGTAATCAGGCAATGTTCTGCTCCCCCCCTCTCAAAAAATCTTTTCTATTTAGACGGATGAAGAAAAAATCCGTTACACTGACGGAAAAATTATTTTGGATAACACCCTTTATTTTTATAATAACAAAAAACACGCAGTCCACTTTCAAGAAATTGGCTGCGTGCTGATATTTCATTTAATTTAATAAAGATAAATCATCTTCGGCGAAGGATTTTCTTATTAGACTTTTTTTATTTGATTCCCCTGGATTTAACCACTAAAACAGTCCAATTACCTTGAAATTTCCCGCTAATATCAAGTATTGTTTATCATACCATGATTTCACAAATATCATTCGTGAAGGCAACCGGATCTCCGATTGGCAGACCTTCTATCAGCAATGCTTGATTATAGAGCAGATTCGTGTAACGGGCAAATTTATCCTGATCGTTGTTCAATGCGTCTTTTAAAGATTGGAAAACTTGATGGTTTGTGTTAATTTCCAATACTTTATCTGCTTTTACATTTTGATTGTTCGGCATAGCCTGAAGGATTTTTTCCATTTCAATCGAAACCTCCCCGTCGGAAGCAAGGCAAACCGGATAGGTTCTTAATCTTTTTGATACTCTTACCTCTTTCACTTTTTCTGCTAAAACTTTCTTCATTTCAGCAAGCAGTTCCTGATAATCTTTCTCCGTATCATCCGATTTCGTATCCTCTACATCGATTCCTAAATCACGGTCGGAAACGGATTTGAAATCTTTTTCCTTATAGGCGTGGAGCATTTTAATTGCAAATTCATCCACATCGTCAGTGAAATATAAAATTTCATAGCCTTTATCTGAAACTAATTCCGTTTGCGGAAGCTTTGCTATTCTTTCATTGGATTCACCGGCAGCATAATAAATATATTTTTGTTCTTCCGGCATTCTTGAGACATATTCCTCTAGTGTAACGAGCTTCTGCTCCTTGGAAGAATAGAACATTAATAAATCTTCGAGCACATCTTTATGCGTACCAAAATCACTGTAGACGCCAAATTTTAATTGGCGGCCAAAGGCTGCATAAAATTTTTCATAGTTTTCACGATCGTCTTTTAACAGGCTTTGCAGCTGGCTTTTAATTTTCTTCTGAATGTTTTTCGCAATTAGCTTCAACTGTCTGTCATGCTGCAGCAATTCACGCGATATATTTAGAGACAAGTCCTCTGAATCCACCATACCTTTGACAAAACTGAAATAATCCGGGAGGAGGTCGGCACATTTATTCATAATTAACACGCCGTTTGAATACAATTCAAGCCCTTTTTCGTATTCCTTCGTATAATAGTCGAACGGAGTGTTCTCCGGAATAAACAGAATCGCATTATATCTTACGGCACCGTCGACACTGATATGGATATGCTGCAGCGGCTTATCAAAACCGTAGCGTTTTTCCTGATAAAATTTTTCGTAGTCTTCGTCTGTTAATTCTTTTTTATTCTTTTTCCAAATTGGCACCATGCTGTTGATCGTTTCTTCTTCTTGATGTGTTTCAAGTTCTGCATCTTCCCTGTCATCCTTCGGTTTTTCAACCGTAACGTCCATTTTGATCGGATAACGGATAAAATCAGAATATTTTTTAATAATATCTTTTAAGCGATATTCCTCTAAAAACTCGTCATAAGACTCGTCTTCGCTGTTTTCTTTCAATTTTAAAATAATCTCTGTTCCGACGGAGTCTTTTTCAGCCGGCTCAATCGTATAGCCGTCCGTACCGTTAGATTCCCATTTATACGCTTTGTCGCTGGCAACTGATTTACTAATGACGGTTACAATGTCCGCCACCATAAAGGCAGAATAAAAACCGACGCCGAATTGTCCGATAATATCATAGCCGTCTTTAGCTTCATTTTCCGTTTTAAAAGCTAATGAGCCGCTCTTTGCGATCGTGCCTAAATGATCTTCAAGCTCTTCTTTTGTCATCCCGATGCCGGTATCGGTTATTTTTAAAAGTCGTTGTTCTTTATCAGCGCTTACTTTAATATAGTAATCCTCTTTATTAAAACTCAATTGATCATCCGTTAATGCCTTGTAATACAATTTATCAATTGCGTCACTGGCATTGGAAATTAATTCGCGCAAAAAGATTTCTTTGTGGGTATAAATGGAGTTGATCATCATTTCCAATAGTCTTTTTGACTCAGCTTTAAACTGCTTTTTTTCCATTTTCCTCTCTTCCTTTCCACTTTTACATCTCGGCTCATACAAATATTATTTTAGCACTCTCTTGTTCTTTGTGCTGCTAATTCGTCTATTTTTTTATCATAAATGTGTGTAAATGTCAATCAAACATTTCTCTTAATTGGTTTGTATCTTGAGGAGCAACCAGTTATTTTTTACTATCGGTCACCGCCGAAAGCATGATTCCGTTGATTTTTTCGTTATGAAAACTAAACTCTAAATTTATTTTAGCAGTTTTATCAAAATAGCCGATTACTTTGCTTCCAGTTTCGCTTCGTTCATAATAGTATTTTCCATAGGATTGCTGTATATCCTCCTTTGTCAGTCCCGGAGAAATGCCTTTTGTCGTTTGATAGTCAGCACTTGAAAAAGAAATCCTTTGTACATGTTTATTGATAATTTGAAATTCAATCCATTTATCTGAATTACTGTCAAGATAGATGAAATAGGATGATGCGGGATTTTCGATTTTTTCGATGGAATCCGGCTCGCCAAATTGTTTGATCGCCTCGTCTTCTTGTGAATTTAGCGTGATCGAATGTATTTTTTCATCTGTTAAATCGGTACTGGCTGTTTGTTGATAGAATTCCATTTTATCCTTTTCATCAGGATCACAGCCACTCATAATAAAAATTCCAACCAGAAGTACTAAAGAAATAAATATTAAGTTCTTCATGCTGACCTGCTTCCTTTTAATATCCGTTTTTGAAAACTTCCTCGAGAACCGGTCCCCAATTTCTCATTAAAAAGGGCCACATTATAAAGTAGCCCTTCACCATAATTACCAGTCATCTTCATACATATAATCTCTATATTCTTCATGAAATTGCAATTCATAGTTTGCCAAGATATTTTTTGCTCTCGATTTAGATAAATTGAACGACTGCCACGGATTATTTCGTTGCAATTCTTCTTTTATATGAAAAAGATAATTTTCAATCCTGCCGGAAATATCGTTATTTTCATCCTCAAGGAGCGGCAAGATTTCGGGAATGGCGTCCTCCGATAAAACGGTCAGATAACTGATGTCTAATTTGCCGGTAGTTTCGTATCTCGCAATATTGCTTTTTGCGATCATCCTATCGATGTTTATATAATTAATGACGAGAAAAGCGACAATCCCAGTAAGCAAATAGAGCCGGAAGAGCTTTGCCTTTTCCCTCCATATTCTGTATAGAGTGATTGCAAAAAGAACAAATAAAAATACCATAAAGGCATGAGTTAGTAGACGGTTGTACGTATAACCATAGGCTTCTTCATATAAAGACATTCTGAAATGGGCGGAAAACAGCATCACGAATGTACATAAAACAAGAACAGTTTGTAAAAACCGCATAGCCAGTTTCATTGCCTTTCCGCTTTTCTTTGATAAAAAAATGAACGCCAGCACGATGCTCATATTGATTATCGTCACGAGAACCAACTCGGAAAAACCGCGGCGGGCATACTCGGCATAGGTGAAATTTGCCGGTAGCGCATTGTTCATACTTCCAAACAGATAAGAAAATTGAATAAACGTAAAAATGACATAAATCACATTAATAATACTTAATACTGTAATAGCAATAACCCCGTCCAACAGGTTCGTATTCAACTGTACAGGGACATTCTTTGATACAGGTTTTGGCTGTATCAGACTGCAAATATAACTAAACGCAAAGACAGTGACAACGGCAAAAAGTAAAAATCTCCCGATCATATCTCCAATGTTAATATTGACAAATAGATCTGGAATCATTTCAATCATTTGCCCAAACATTAAATCCGCAGAAGCCAGCAGGGATACAATCACGATCAGCAGCGGAAAAGAGATTAAGATTCCTAAAAGGATTTTCGAAAGAATACTGTCTTTTTTTAACCCGGTTCTTTTTCTGATAAACAGCCCGATGATCTTAAAAGGAATTGCGAGAAAAGCAAATGGTCTGTAAAAAAAGCCGTAAAGGATATCGAAGATAAATTGTACGGTATACCATTTCTCTTTTTCCCTTCCGGTTATGAGCGTTGTTTGCATAACAACAAGAACAGGGATCGCTAAAAAATTCAAAATATAAAAAACGATATTTGCATTGAACAAATAGTTTAGTGACAGCATTACTATCGGGATAAGCAAGAGCCAGGCAAAAGCAGCTTTCTTTTGCAGTTGCGCCCGAGTGTGCAAAAAAAACACCGTATAAAAAACAATGACAAAGATCGGATAGGAAATTCCTAACGTATTTCCATAAAACAATATATTTGTAAGGATACCAAGCATTGTTGTTGATAATAGAAGATAAATATTTTTTTTATTCACAATTTGATCATTACTGTTCATTTCGGAATTACCGGAGAGTGCAAGACTGTCCATTTTACCACACCTCTTTTATGAATAATTCTAATTTAATGCTCCAAATACTTCTCAATGAAAGATTTTTGATTGATTGAAGATCCGAAGATGAGAATATTTGTCATGCTGATTATTGATTAATAGCTTAGCCCCTGATTGCGACACATTGACATTCGTTCAATCGTCATCAGGGACGTATTCCAGTATATCTCCTGGCTGGCAATCGAGCGCTTTGCATATTGCTTCTAATGTTGAAAATCGGACAGCTTTTGCCTTGTTGTTTTTCAAAATAGAAAGATTCGCAAGCGTAATATCGATTTGTGAAGCCAGCTCGGATAATCCGATTTTTCTTTTCGCCATTACTACGTCCAGATTCACAATGATCGCCATCGTTTTCCTCCCTAAATGGTCATGTCATTTTCTTCTTTGACAATTACTGCCTGATGAAATACTTCTGACAGAATAATCGAAAAAAAGCCGACTATGACAAACACCATAGCAAGAATAATTGTCAAAAAGGAATTAAAGAATATAATTTTTATGATATAAGCAATAGATATAAGAAATGATGAAACGGCAATATGTTTTAAACTTTTTACATTATCCATCATAAAAGGATTTCTTCTGTTTAATGTTTTGAATATCCGTCTGATCTCAAAAACAATCCATAAAGCCAGAAACCCGGTTATGTAGAGAAATATTAACAAAAACCAATACTTTTCACCCGTTCCATAGATCAGCCTGCCGATGTACCATTCTACTGCCCATGGCAGGCTGATATAGATGCCGATTCCGCCGAGAAAAATCAAATCAAGCAATCGCTTGACAATCCCGGAAAGGCCTTTTTCATCCAGTATTAACATACATCATCACCTCTAACTAATAATCGTGATTTATTATAACGTAATCCATATTC
>JAGKQJ010000213.1 GCA_017898095.1 Bacillaceae bacterium Marseille-Q3522
CGGCATGCTTGTCTAGATTGAAAATCCTCTAAAATTTAAAAACCCAATAAACCTCTACAAAAGGTTCACCGGATTTTTTTATCGCTCTATTAATATATATTGTAGTATATCAAGCATTATTTTATGAGAATCTAAAAGACTGTATAAATTATAGATTTGATTGACCTGCTTTGTTGCCCAGCCAATGTCTGTCGCATATTGATGTGCAGCATGACCTTCCCTTATCGCGGCAGCCGGATTCCACCTCATTTTATATAGGGTATCTTGTCCTGAATTAATATACCCGTTTGCGATAAATTGTGCTCCTCCTACAATGGCAGCTTCCGGAGTAAACCAGCCGGCATTGTAGGCATATTGTGCACCAAGACCTACCGGATCTTTGTCATATGCTCCGATTCCATACATATTATAAACTGTCTTTCCGTTTACCTGTACTCCGTTAGCAAGCCGGGAAGTGCCATTACCAGTTTCCAGTAAAGCATGTGTAATTAAATACATTTCATTAACCCCGTACATTTTCCCTGCTGTTATAAATGATTCTGCTTTTCCTTGCAGTATACCTTTGCCGGAAAGAATCCTGTCATTGACTTCGTTATTTACGAGATTTGTAGTTTGCGATAGTTTAAGAAATTGAAAAGACGCGAGAGAATTATTTTCAAATTTATGCGGATCCAAATAATACTTGACATCCTCAGGACTGGCATTTACCCATGTCCGGCTATAGGTTATTTCATACCAGTCAAATCCGTCTTCTCCTTTTACTTTTGAGATGATTTGTACATTTTCACCATTATTTATTTTTCCGATTACCCAATAATTTGTACCCGCGCCGCCGCGGACATTCCAACCGTTCCCCGTAACGATTCCGCTGTCCGGATCGGTAATCGTATCCGGAATTAAAGCATCTTCGCGAATATAAGCCCGGTATTTTTTATCCGTTTGCGGACTTGCAGCCATTTGGATTTGCATCATTTCTTCTAATGTAATATCAAAATATTGATATGTTTTATCAATTACATCTCCTGTATTATCAGGATTGTCCGGATTTTTTGGCGACAAGTACTGCAAATTTACATATCCGGTAAATCCATTTGCGGAAATCTTTGCCCAGCCGTTTTCTTCTGAGAGAACGGAGACGATAGTACCTCTTGTCAGTTTTGTAATTATCGAAGCGTCTGTTGAAGCGGCAGCCCGCATATTTAAGCTAGAATCAGTATCTACTGCAACAAATTTTGATACAACAGGTGATTCAGAAGAAGAATGCTCCTCGCTTCCGCTATTTTCTCCCGGTTTTTCAGTGCTGAGAAATTCCAGGCTTACATATCCTTCTTGACCATATGCATTTATTTTTGCCCAACCATTGGCCTCGCTATAAACGGTGACGTCTTTTCCTCTGGCTAATTTTACAATAATCGAAGCACTTGTTGAAGGCTTATTACGCATATTTAAACTGGAGCCTGGTTCAACATTGACGTATTTTATGACGGCAGGGCTTTCCGGCTTGTCTTCCGCCTCCTCTTTTCCCGCTTCCAAACTAGTTGCTGAGAGATACTGGGTGCTGATATAGCCTTCGTGCCCGTTTGCGATAATTTTCGCCCAGCCGTTTGCTTCTGCGATCACAGCCACTTCACTGTTTCTAGGCAATGTTCCAATTATCACCCCGCTTGTCGAGGCGCTGGAACGGATATTTAAATGGGAATCCGGGTCAACATTGACATATTTTCTGACATCTGGTGCCGGATCCGGCTGAGCAGTACCTTGAGAGCCGGGATTTTCAGCAGCTAAAAATTGTGTGCTGACATAGCCTTCCTGTCCATATGCTTCTATTTTTGCCCAGCCATTTACTTCAGAAATTACCGTTACTTCAATCCCCCTGGCTAGTTTGACAATGATAGAAGCACTGGCAGAAGGTTGATTGCGCATATTTAAGCTTGATCCCGGGTCGACGTTGACATATTTTTTCACTGCAGGAGTGGCTGCGGGCTTTTCTTCCGCTTCAGGAACGGATGTACCTGCTTTTGACGCTGCAAGATACTGGTTGCTTACATACCCTTCCTTCCCGTCTGCGGTTATTTTCGCCCAACCGTTTGCTTCTTCGATCACAGATACTTCACTGTTTCTAGGCAATCTCCCGACTATCGTCCCGCTTGTCGAGGCGCTGGAGCGGATGTTTAAATGGGAACCCGGGTCGACATTGACATATTTTTTCACTGCAGAGGTGGCTGCGGGCTTTTCTTCCGCTTCAGAGGCGGATGTACCTGCTTTTGACGTTGCGAGATACTGGCTGCTTACATACCCTTCCTTCCCGTCTGCGGTTATTTTCGCCCAACCGTTTGCTTCTTCGATCACCGCCACTTCACTGTTTCTAGGCAATCTCCCGACTATCGTCCCGCTTGTCGAGGCGCTGGAGCGGATGTTTAAATGGGAACCTGGATTGACATTGACAAATTTTCTAACCTCTTGTGGCGGTTTTGTTTGAATTTCGTTATGTATGGCAGGATTTTCTAATGATAAAAATTGCGCACTTACATAGCCTTCTTGACCGTACGCTTTTATTTTTGCCCAGCCATTTTGTACTGAAAAAACGGTAACTTCTTTTCCTCGTGCCAGTTTTACAATAACGGAGGCACTTGCAAAAGGTTGATTGCGCATATTTAATCTTGATCCCGGTTCAACGTTGACATATTTCGCGACTGCCTCGGCTGCTGTCTTCGCCTCGAATTCCGGTTTAGCTATTTTAACACTTGTTGTTGTAAGGTACTGACTGCTGACAAAACCTTCCTGTCCGTTTACAGAAATTTTTGTCCAGCCATTTGCTTCAGACAATACGGAAACTTGCGTATTTCTTTTCAGTTTTGCGATTATTGCACTATTTGTTGAAGCGCCTGCCCGCATATTTAATCTGGAGCCTTCATCAACACTGACATATTTCGTGCTTAAAAAATTTTGTATTGCTTCTTTTACATAATCTGCAGGTTGCTGAATCTCAGTTGCATGAACCGTTTGTTCAAATGCTGCTGTTGACAAAACAGCAAAGCAAAAGCCCGGTATAATGACTTTTTTCATTTTTATGTCACATCCTACATTTTATCAGTAAAAATACCTATAAACGTTGGTAATTTAGGATTATTTTATCATAGTTAACTTGTTTAATAAACCGGATTTATTTCTTTTTGTAGGTAAAAAGTCTGATAAAATGGTAATGTTATGAGATATTAATAAAAGTAACATGATTATAATATACTAACCCCTTTAGCTTATTCCCAACCCGCAGGCATCTTTTTTTAAAGAAATACCTGCTTTTTGGGAAATGAAAGTCGCAAGCTTCTTGCTCATTGTATGCTGTCATTTTATTCTCTCTTAAAAGCAAAAAAGCCCGCTTTCATTAAGCAGGCTCCATTTTAAGAATAAATAATTAACACTCTTTCCGCTTGCTGAAACGGGTTCTAACGTTTATTGAGTTTTTTTAATTCTGCGGTTAAGATCAAAAAGCTTTCTTTATCACGTTTATCCAAAGCATTATTGATTAGTCTGATAAGTTGATCCCTGCGAAATTTTTCAATGCTTTGTTTCAGAATAATTTCTGCAAGCTGCCGGTCTCTATCATTTATTTGTATATTTTTTGGAATATAGGGATTTTCCTCCAACACAGCTGCGAATTGATGCACTTGGAAGGATGAATGGAAATGCAATTCGATATAGATTTCTTCATCACGATTTAAACGAATGTCGTGAAAAGATTTTTCAGCATCTGTTGTCATTACATTCTCCTTATAAAAGCGAAACGGAACATCATCAACACAATGGGTAGACATTACTAATCCTCTGGGGCAAAATTTTGCCTGTTCAACAAAATGTACTTTTTCCATCAGTTGGTCATGACTCATTAAATAATTTAATATCCATACGCATTCCCGCCTTTTCAATTGATAATGATTAAGAAACCAGCGGATAAATTCTTTTTTCTCATTGACAGATACAGGGGTAGCCATCGTAAAATCCCTCCTCTGCTTCTTTCTAATTGATTTAATAATCTTCTGACAAACGCTCTAACATTTCCTGATACTCTTCATTGACAGGATTTTGTTTGTTAAGCTTACTAAATATTTCTACAGCCTCAGGTCTTTTTCCTTCCTCAACAAGAAAATAACCATAATCATTTAAAAAATCTTCATCGTCTTTAAAAAAAGTATATGCAGCCTGATATTTGTTTAATGCCTGTGTAAATGCCTCTTTCTCTTGAAAGGCAACGGCCGCGTCCCAAAGCAGCTGCGGTTCATCCTCGTCTTCCAAAGCGCCGGTCACTTCAAGCACATCGTCGTAACGTTCTTGTTCTAATAATAATTTATTCAACAGCAGTGCAGCCTCAATATATTCCGGGTCAAGCGAGAGAGAGTCGCGCAACAGCTTTTCCGCCTGCGCTTCTTTTCCGAGCTTCAAAGCTATTCTCCCGCCAAACATATATAATTCTTTATTGTACTCATCCTGCTTAATCCCTAATTGGATCATGGAAAAACTATTCTCCAGTTCTTCTTCCTTTTCATAGGCTTTCGCTAAATAAAGATAAAGCAAATGATAGCCCGGATCCATTTCTCTTAATTGCGTGAATTTTTCAATTGCAGTTTGATTAAAACCTGCCTGCAATGCTGTAAAAGCATAATCAAATAGCGTATTTGGCTCTATTTTTCTTTTCAAAGCTTTTTCATAATAAGGGATAGCCTCTTCAAAAGCACCTCCTGCACTTAAACAATCTGCAAGTCTTTCATTGACATTAACACCTGCTATTTCGTTATCTGTCTTTAATACAGATTCATACGCCCTGATTGCTTCAAGAAACTTTCCTTCCTCATGATATAATTCACCTAAAGCAAATAAAATAACCGGTTCATCAGGGAGCTCTTCTTTTGCCAATAGCAATTTTCGTTCACTTACTTCATACAGGCCATCCATTTGGTAAAGATCTGCAAGCAGCAACAGCGCTTGTACATATTCCGGAGATTGGGATGTGATTTTTTCTAATTCTAATATTGCTTTTTCCTCTTCTCCAAGCTCCATATGAGTTTCTGCCAATAAGATGCGAATTTCCCCTTCCTGCGGATATGATTCCAGGAGTTTTGCAAACAGTAATTTTGCTTCTTCTAAAAAACCTGATTGAAAAAGCTCTTCTCCTAACTGAAATTGTTCCTCATCTGACCCGCGATGTAAAACTGCCCGTAATTGTTGCGCAGCTTTATCGTAGCTACCGTTTTGATATAGCAATATAATATTTTCAATTTTTCCCATATTTTATACGTCCTTTAATTACTATGGTTAACTTTTATCGTAGGTGAAGAAGCCTGGCCTGTTAATGATAACTTGTTCTCCTTTACCTGGACGGAAAGAGACTTTTTCATTTGCACGGATGACTTCTCCTTTGTGCACAGTAACAATCAACCTATTATTATAATAATGAAATAAAGTGTTTTCATCAATTTTTCTGATTTCCCGGCCTTTCCAATATAAATTATAACTTACTTCACTTCCTTGATGAATAGAAGATTTTTGCGGGTAAATACCTATTTTTACTAGAGCTTCTCTTGTTAATTGTTCCCCATTGATGATTTCTTTTGATAAAAAAGGAAGCTTTTCTTTTTTCATTATGTCACACCAAAAGGAAAGCAGTGGGCTTTGATCCTTTTCTTTTTTTGAAAATACCGGAATGAAAGGGCAGTTATAAGGAAACAGTGCTTCTCTTATCCATCCCCATGCAATATTTGTAAGCTTGTCCAAGTCATCTATCTCCACAAACAGCGCCGGAATTTTTTCTGCTTTACATTTCCGTATAAATGCAGGTGTCAATAGGCGTAATGGAAACTTCACACCAATAACATAATCAATGGGGCTATTGATAAGGTGTTCCCTTGCCTTTTGCAATTTACTTTTTAATTGATCGTTTTTTGTAATTTCTACAAATGTTAAAAAAGAAGTACATCCCTTTGTCAGCAAGTTGTCAATGAAATAGTTTTTAAAAATTGGGAACGGTTGATTTACTGGTAAATCTGTTATAAAAAGTGTAAACGTTGGTGTCATAATGAAAGGCTTCCCATTCATTCGCATAAAGCGGAAACGTAAAAATGACTCTTTCATGGCGGAAATTCTTTCTTTT
>JAGKQJ010000214.1 GCA_017898095.1 Bacillaceae bacterium Marseille-Q3522
GATGATATATACAATTCTGATTACAAATCATTACCTCCAAACATTATAAAAAATAATCAGGTTAATGATCCTGTATAATTTTCAAGGGGAGTATCTATGTATTGACCTCTCCGGTCACTTTCAGTGCAGCTAATGGTTGGGCCGTTACTTTTAAAGATAATCAAATAGGGAAGATTATCGGAGAACCAACCGGTAATTCACCTTCAAATTATGGAGAAACATTAAGCTATCAAATGCCCAATTCTAAATTGGAATTTACTGTTTCCTCTAAAAAATATATCCGGCCAAATCCGAAAAATGATCCGGAGGATGCATTGTATCCCGATATTCCAGTCTATACAACGATAGAAGACATTATTCAAGGGAGAGATCCGCAAATGGAAAAGGTGAAGGAATTAGTGTCAGGTGAAAGGGATGAATAGTTTTTCTTGGATTTTAGTTTTTTTGTACAAATGATTGTAAAAGAGGTGCTTTACATGTCACTAAAAGCAAGAAAGCTGCTTTTCATTGGAATAGTTACATTGCTGCTGATTTTTGCGCTTTTTTGGTGGATGAAACCCGCGATTGATTCAATGGGAAAGGAGCAGCAAGATTCTAACAAGTTATTAACCATAAAACAAATGCATGAGGATCTTGATTATCTTGTAAAAGTACTAAGTGAGGTACATCCGGCGACAAGAAACGGTTGGACGGAAGAACAACAGAAAGTGATTGATCAAGTGTATGATCGGATTGACGCTCCGATGACGATGGAGGAGTTTTATTTTTATGGGAATGATATATTAAAATTGTTGCAAGATGCACATACAGGAATGTCGATAAATAACTTATTTGAAAAGGGAGAATCGCTAAATTTCCCAGTATTTTGGCTGCGTGACGAACTTTATGTTATGGAAAACACGAAAGCTCTTCGAAAAGGAGATCGTATTGTCTCCATTGGTGGAAAACCACTGGAAGAAATTTTTGAAGGACTCAAAGCCATCATCCCTGCAGAAAATAATCATTGGGTAAAATACGTAGGCTCCATTCAGTTACAATCATTTCCGGTGTTAACACATTTAGGACTGTTGAAAAATGACAAGGTTACAGTCGAGGTTGATCGTAATGGAACTTTAATTACGACCAATATTTTCATAAATGACAAGCGGCAAATCACTTTTCCTTACTCACCATACATAAAATCGGATCGTTTTGTGTCTTACACAATGGATCCTGAACATTCCTTAGCCATTTTCACCCTAGATGAATGCAACTATAATGAGGAATACAAAACAACCTTAAAGCAATTTTTTTTAGAAGTTTCTGAGAATAGAATAGATCGTATCGTTGTCGATTTAAGAAGTAATACGGGAGGGGATTCCCGTGTTTTTCAAGATTTTCTCCAATATATAAATGTTGAGCAGTATAAAACAAGTAGTATGGAGGTTAGATTTTCTCCTTACTTAAAGAAACTATTCCAACAGCTTTCAAAAGAAAGTGGTTATCAAACATTCGAATCAACAACTGAAAAAAATAGGAAAATTGCTGATTCCAATATGCTTTTTACTGGCGATTTATATGTGTTGCCCTTCACCCGTCACCTTTAGTTCAGCTAATTATTGGGCAGTATTGTTCAAAGATAACCAAATAGGAAAGATTGTCGGGGAACCGACCGGTAATTCACCTTCCAGTTATGGAGATACATTAACCTTACAAATGCCTAAATCTAAGTTAGGATTTACAGTTTCTTTTAAAAAATTCACTAGGCCAAATCCGGAAAATGATCCCGAAGATGCACTGTATCCGGATATTCCTGTCTATACAACAATAGAAGATATTCTTCAGGGAAGTGATCCGCAAATGGAGAAAGTCAGGGAATTGGTGTCAAAATAATCATTTTATTGATGGTATATGATTTTTTAGTCTGTCCAAATTTTTTCCCAGCATGTCAGTGGTGTAGTCTAAATTTATGGTTAGTATTGGGGAATTAACTAAAAAATCAATATTGTCGCAGGACAAACTTTTTCAAAATGAATTATCATCATTTTGGTAACCCACTTTGAAACAATCTGGGCATGGAACGTTATGTCAGTTAGTGTATTATTATATCAGATACAATACGTTCTATATGTTATAATAAACTTGAGCAATAGACGAGTATATGAGCGGATGGCGTGACTCCCTAGATTGGGGGTGATGCCGATGACAGTTTTTCAAGCGCTAATGTTTGCAATTGCATTTGCAGGGTTAGTCGTTTCGATCTTGTCATTTAAAAATAAAAAATAATCCGCCTCGTATACTTTAGCCAGTTCTGAGGCAGGATTATTTTTCTCACTTAGCACGGCATCCGCTCTTTATGCGGATATTGCTCATTAACCGTTAGTGTTATCAGCACTGACGGTTTTTATAATTTGCTCTTTGTATTTATATTATACACAGATATAAATGAAAAATGCAATAAGCAGTTTATCAAGATAACAGATAATAATAAAAAATTCGCTGGTTCCATGATAATATGATAAAGCGGGCAATACATGGACTATTTTGACAGTATTCATGGGCTGAACTTGTTAGAAATCCCTCCCCGTTTTCATAATGGTTTAAAAAACGGCGATTATGTTGCGGTTTATATGAGCGGGCCGATGCAGGAAAGCTATCCGATGAGAAGCAATTCGATATCAGAAATAACGATTCTGCATAACAGAGTGGGGGAGTAATTTTTCAAATAGAAAGCGTTTTTTGATTTTTCCCAAAGTGCCTTCTTGAGAAGGAGAAATTTTATTATTTTTCAAAGAACCGTTTACCACAGAATTTTTTCTTGATGCACATAACTCTACTCACCCCAAAAACCTGCATATTCAAAAACAAACTGCACATGCTGTAAAATAGCATCTTTTTTCACAAAAAAAATTAGACAGGCGGTTTTACTTATGATATATGATTGCGTGATTATCGGCGGCGGGATAGCGGGATTACAGGCGGCTATCCAATTAGGCAGATATAAACACCGAGTGATGATCATTGATGCGGATGATGGCAGATCGACTTTATGCAGAAGCTATCATAATGTCCTGGGGTATCCGGATGGCATCAGCGGGCAAACTCTGCGAAATATTGGTGTACAACAGGCAAAACAATTGGGGGCAGCATTTTTATCTGGCAAAGCCGTCCAGGCAAAAAAGAAACGAGAACACTTTGAAATGATCACCGAAGCAGGAGACGTTGTGTTAGGGAAGTGCGTTTTAATCGTAACAGGCGTCCTCGATCGTATCCCGCCGATCGCGAATTTAATTTCGTGCCTGGGAATAAGTATCTATATTTGTCCCGATTGTGACGGTTATGAAGTCAAGGATAAGCGGGTGATCATTATAGGATCGGGAGATGTCGGTGCGAATATGACGTTAACATTAACTTATTGGGCGAAAGAGCTTGTGTACATCAATCATGAACAAAAAAAGGTAAGGGAAGATCTTTTCAAAAAACTGCATCAGCATAACATTCATTATCTGGAAGAAACAGTAAAGGAAGTGATTGCCGATGGAGCGAAAATGAAAGGAGTCATCTTGGCAAATGGAGAAAAAATCAGCGGTGAACATGCTTTTGTTGCCTTTGGAGGAAATGAAGTAAGATCGGAGTTAGCCTGGCAATTAGGAGTGGAAATGCTTGAAAACAGGCATATTGTCGTAAATCCGAGAACAAAGATGACGAATGTTCCTCGTGTTTGGGCAGCCGGTGACGTAGTAAATCACTCCGAACAAGTGACCATTGCGATGGGCGACGGATCACAGGCTGCCATTTGGATACATAAAGCGTTGATGAACGAAGGAGGATAAAGAAACTCCACCTGATTCCATTATGACAATGATTGGCGATAAAGATCTTTTGATTTAAAGCCCTTTTCCATAATCACTTCCATTTCCGCTAGGCGCTTTTTTCTCGTGGCGGCTTGTTTTGCACTGTAGACAAATCTTGCCCAATCCTTGCGGTATCCCAGCGTTAAGTCTTTATAAAATTTCGCCAATGGAGGTTTATCAGCGAGGTAAGCCTCAATCTGCGGGATATAATCGATATAGTCATCGACACATTGGCTGCTGGCGCTGGAAACTTTTCCTTTATTCTTGCCATCCTCTTTCAGGCCGACAATCGTAAAAATCTCATCTAAACTGACCATGCGGGCAAATTTTATCTCACTATTCGGAACATAGCCGTCTTCCCCAACATGTAAAGACGGAAAAATTTCATCGCGGTGAACATAGGTTGGATACAATTTATTGCCTTTCTTCGGATAAGCAATAAATAAATAACCTTTCGACAGTAACCGGTTCTGCGCAATAATTTGTAAAACAGTATCTTTCAGTTCTTCTATATCGTACGCAAATGTAAAAATAAGATCATATTGCTCACGGACATATTCCGTATCATAGTTTTTCAAATCCGGAAAGTAGTTCTTACCATTATCAGGCTGATTGATGATGGCAATTGATTTATATTTTTTCAGATTTAGTTTTTCCGTGATTGTTTTTTCTGTCATGTTGTTCCTTCCTTTTTGAATTTTTCACATATTCGGTTTTTCCGGGTAAAGCTTTTGTAAATAGTTTACTGATTCTTGAATCATTTCTTTGAGAACTTCGATTTCAACATCTGCCAATTTATTCACATAAACACATGCTTTGCCGGAACGGTATTTGCCAATTTTATTCAATAATTGTTCCCGTTTTTCCCCTTCCATCATTAAATAGAGACTGATTGCCGATTTTCTTGGAGAAAAACCTGCCAGGAAAGACTCTCCTTCGTGACCTGATTTATATTTGTAATGGTATCTGCCAAAGCCGATCATAGATGGTCCCCACATTTTTGCTTTCAAACCGGTTGTTTCGGAAAAAATATCAAGCAATTGATAGGCATCTTCGCGTTTGCGAGTGTTGTCAATATTTTCAATAAATTCAATTACACTGTTATCTGTTTCTTTCGTTTTTAATTCATACATGACTTATACTCCATTCCTTTTGTTCTGTTTGGGGTATAACGATACTATTATTTTAATGCATTATTGTATTTCAAGCAAAAGGTATTGTGCTTTTGCTAAAATTCATACGGGTATGAAAAAGTAATTTGAATGCTTTCGTATAGTTACGGGTATGATAGCAAAGTTTGTGAAAGCCAATTTACTCTGGTAGCTTGGATCGGAAAACATGCCCGTGATTAAAATCTTTTATTTTTGTTTTCACATAAGAAAACCATATTTCTATTATACACCAGAAAATTTGTAATTTACAGACTACTATCCGGTAAAATCACGATGTAAAATATGAAAGTCACATTAAGTATGGGCAGGGAGGATGATGGTATGAAAATTTTTCGTTTTGATCAAGCTGTCGGCAAACCAATAAAAGCATTTGGATCAAGTTTTGACATGTCCCGTATCGGTGTTTACAGCGGCGAAATTCATATCGGATGCATGCACTTTGACAAAAATGGATTGGTAGGCAGACATAAAGCAACCACGAATCAATTATTTCTCGTCATTGAAGGAGAAGGCTGGGTTTGCGGTAAAACAGAGGAAAGGGTCACTGTTCATGCCGGTCAGGCTGCGTTCTGGGAAAAGGACGAAAGCCATGAAGCAGGAACTACCGATTATTTCATGAAGGCAATCGTGATAGAAGGAGAAAACCTTTATCCGGAAAAATTTATGTCGCTAATTTAATGTAAGAAGTAGCCGTTCATACGAATTAAAAAGTGGCTATATAAAATAAAACCTCTATCAAAATTAAAATAATAGAGGTTTTTTCATTGGATGCTATTTTGGGTGGTTTCTGTAAAAGTTTTCTGTTCTTCACAAATCAAAGCATAAAACGCACGACTATTTCCTTTCATTGCTTTTTCAATTTTTTTCCGATCAGGCATCCATTTCTCCTCCTTTCCTCAATCTTTAGACCTGTTAAGTTTAAAAAACGTTTCAATATTTTTTAGTTTGCATTTATGAAGCTGATATAATACTTGTCTCGTTTAACGTAGTTAGGCAGAAGTCGCCCATCCTCTATAGGTGGGTGATGAATGCCG
>JAGKQJ010000215.1 GCA_017898095.1 Bacillaceae bacterium Marseille-Q3522
ATATTGTCCGGACTGATATTGCTCTTCTTGATTAAATTTACCTTCCTCTATGGCGGCGGCAAGTGTAAAAATTTTCATTGTAGAACCAGGCTCAAAAGAAGTCTCAATTGCCTCGTTATGCCATGTTTGCTCAATTCCTTCAAGCGTTTTCGGATTAAAGCTCGGCCGTTGCGACATCCCGACAATTTCCCCGGTTTTCGGATTGGCAACAATCGCAATGATTTTTTTCGGCTTATATTCTTCATTTACTTTGTTCAAAGAATCTTCTAAAAAAGTTTGAATTTTTTTATCAATAGTTAAATAGACTTTATGCCCGTCAACAGCCGGCTTTATATTTTCTTTTCCATTAGGTAAAGAAAAGCACCACTTATCACTTTCAAAATTTATTATGCCATCTTTTCCTGTTAGTTCATCATTTAGACTTTTCTCAATTCCAATTACACCTGAAGCTTCTTCCTTCCCGTCATCCTTTTTTGCCGTTTCTGTAAAGCCAACTAAATGTGAGGCAAAGACACCATTCGGATAAAAACGCTTTGATCCTTTTTGAAACGAGATTCCCGGCAATTCCAGCTTTTCAATCTCCGCTTTTACTTGCATCGGAATATCTCTTCCTGCTTTACCAAATTCAACTTGAAATCTATTTTTCTCAATGCCGTTTGCTAAAATTTCATAAATTTCATTTTCTGATAAATCTATAAATTTAGCAAGTTCCTGTGCCGTTTTTTCCGGATCAGAAACATAATTTGGCTTCATTTGCTTGTCCAAAATTGCGATTAATGTATAGGAACTTGTATCTTCTGCAATTACTTCTCCGTTTTTATCATATATAGTGCCTCTTTTCGCTTCCAATACTTTTGATTTCGCATATTTTTGTTCTGCTTTTGCTGCAAGCACCTCTCCCTTTACCTCGCCAGTAAATTGAATGGTTAAAAAACGACACAGAAGGATAAAAAAGAGCAGACCGAAAAGCAAAAATAATATTGCTGCCCCAATATTGATATTTTTCTGTTTTTTTATCATTCCCCTTGCACGGCCTTGACGTTATCATTATTTAATTGAAGGCCAAGCTCTTCTGCCTTTTTCAGCAAACGTTCATAATTGCTTAGCTCTTGTACTTGCACATCCAGATCCCGATTGATGCTTTCCTGCTCTTGAACCGCCGATTCGGCTACTTGAATATCTTTATTCATGCTGTATAGTACGGCTTGATTAGAGATTATTTTTACAATCCCAATAAATAGAAAGACAGCAAAGATGAACCAAAGAAATTTTTCTCCAGGGGATAACCATGCTTTTTTATGAACTATTTTTTTGCTTATTTTGACTGTTTTTTTCTCTTCTTGCTGATATTTTCTAGCTAAATTACTCATCTATTTTCCTCCTCGCCTACATTATCCTCATATTCTTTGTCCCTAACTTTTTCAGCAATTCGCAGCTTTGCCGATCTTGCCCGATTATTATTTTCCAGCTCTTCTTCAGATGGGAGAATTGGTTTTTTTGTGATTATTTTTAATATCGGCTGATATTCTTCGGGAATAACCGGCAAACCCGGAGGTAAATCATTCGCTTCTCCAGCATTCTTAAATGTATATTTACAAATTCTGTCTTCCAGAGAATGAAACGTAATCACACTTAACCTGCCATCTATGTTTAGTAAATTTATCGCCTGTTGCAATGATCGTTCAAATACAGTTAATTCATCGTTCACAGCTATCCGGATAGCTTGAAAAATTCGCTTTGCCGGATGTCCGCCTTTTCTCCTTGCAGGTGCTGGTATTGCTTCTTTTATTAGAGAAACAAGCTGCCCTGTTGATTCAATTGATGCGCCCTCTCTTGCTGCTTCGATTTTTCGCGCGATTTGTTTCGAGAATTTTTCTTCCCCATATTTATAAAAAATTTTTACCAGCTGCCCGTAGCTCCATTTATTCACGACATCGTGTGCTGACAAAGATGCGGTTGTATCCATTCTCATATCCAAAGGTGCGTCATGATGATAGCTAAAGCCCCGTTCCGGATTATCCAACTGTGGAGAAGAAACACCTAAGTCATATAAGATTCCATCCACCTTCTTTATCCCGGCTTTATGTAATTCTTCCGTCAAATAAAGAAAATTACGATTTATTATCGTTAAATTTTTATAAGAAGCAAGTTTGGCTGCTGCGTGTTGTACTGCAGTCTCATCCTGATCAAAAGCAACCAGTCTGCCATCTTTCCCTAGCCTCTGTAAAATAAGCTGGCTGTGGCCGGCGCCTCCTAATGTACAATCGACGTAAATACCATTTTTCTTAATATTTAATCCTTCAACAGCTTCTTGAAGCAGTACGGTTTTATGTTGAAACATTGTTGTCCACCTTTTCAGAGGCCGGATGTCAGAGGTCAGAGGTCGGAAAAACTTTTGAAACCAGCCTTGCGAGTTTCTTTCCGTCTCCACCTCTAACCTTTCACTTTCAGAATGACAATCAGCCTCCGCTTTTCTTATTGTCCAGCTCCGGAGGGTAGCCGCTCGAGGTCTTAAGCCAAGCAGGAAAAAAGTCAAAAAGCGGACTTTTTATCCTGCTCGTCTTAAGCTTGTCGCGACAGTTCAACCCGCCTCCGCTTTTCTTGATCCAGCTCCGGGCGCTAAACCGTACGGCTGTTTCACCATTTGGATCGAAGGCAAACTGCGCCTTCGGTCCAAATGCCTCCAACATCCTATCGGTTTGACCAAGCGCCCTCCGCTTTTCTTTTTAAATGTCAAATCCTATCATGTTTTCTGCTATTTCTGCGAAAGAATTTTCAGATTGGGCAAAATATGTTTCCCAAATGCTTTTACTCCAAATTTCTATTCGATTTGAAACTCCTAAAATAACACATTCCTTTTCAAGCTTTGCATATTGCAACAATGGTGAGGAGATGTTAATCCTTCCTTGCTTGTCAAGTTCGCATTCCGATGCTCCTGAAAAGAAAAATCTTGTAAAAGTACGGGCATCCTTTTTCGTTAACGGCAGATTTTTTAATTTTTCCTCCATGAGTCCCCATTCTTTCATAGGATAACCAAATAAGCATTGATCTAAGCCGCGGGTTAAGACAAATATCTCACCTAATATATCGCGAAACTTTGCAGGAATTATGATTCTTCCCTTTATATCAATGTTATGATGATATTCACCCATGAACATACCGCTGACCCCACTTCCTGTTTTAACTGTACCACATTCCCCCACTTTTCACCACTATTTTTATAATTCGCCCTCCCCTCAAAAAACCCTTTTAAAAATGAAATGTGGAAGGCGCTTGCTCATCGGCGACAAGCTTAAGACCTCGAGCCGATAGCGCCTGGAACTGGACTATATAAAAAGTGGAGGCGGCTTGGGCAGCCGCGACAAGCTTAAGAGAAACATACATAAAATCTGCTTTTTGATTTTATGTATGTTTCTCTTAAGACCTCGAGCGGGTAGCCGCCGGAACTGGACTATTCGAAATGTGGAAGGCGCTTGGGCGGGATTGTTTAGAGCACTGCCGTATAAACCAACAGACTAAAGCCAGAATATAATGTTAAAAAAAGCAAAAAAACAGGGGAAGGAAAAAGCTTTGGAAAAACTTTTTCCTTCCCCTGTAACATTTATTTTGCTATAGTTTTACTATTTTATGGGTACCATCAAATGAAAAGGGCGCTTGTACAAGCGTGGAAACCAATTGTTTCCCATACTTGTTTAAAAAATACATGATGTTGAGAACTCGTTCCTGCGGGGATCCGATCGGATGTAAAGAATCTTCAATTCTTTTGAATTTTGCAAGAGCGTCTTCATGCTTTCTATGAAAAGATTGTTCTATTTTACTTTCAAGGAAATGTATTTGTTGCAATAAAAGCGACTCATTTTTCTCAAGAAGCGGAAGCAAGCCATTATCAAGCTTTTCCGCGATTATTCTGTACTTTCTTTTTAGCTGCTCCTTCATTTCTGCAATTATTGAGTCTAAAGTATCGTCTTTTAATCCGGAAAGAAATTCCGAGCGTTGCCGATCTACTCCGTGAATTAGCACGTCATCCAGATCCATCTGTAAATCCTGAACGTCTCTCGCGACTGCTCTTTCATAAATTGTAATATTAAGCCGGGGAACAATTGGCGGCATTTTCATTTTCATCCATTCAAACGCTTTTTTCAACTCCGCCCAATATGCAATTTCACCCGGTCCGGCAATAAAAGCTAATACAGGTAAAAGCATTTCCTGCATTAACGGTCTTGTAACAACATTATTGCTAAGCTGTTCCGGGCTGGATGCAGCAATCTTCATAAGCTCATCAAATGTGAAACGTATCTCGCCGTTTTTACCAAAAAATACATCATTTTCTTTATCAAATAATAATAATATCCGTTCATTACTATTTTCATCATAATAAAAAAGATTAGCCGCATTGCTGTTCATTTGAATCATATTGGGTAGTCCGGCCGCCTTTATGATTGATTGCTGCAGGACAACATTTTTTGTAATTTCTTCTGCCTGGCAAATTTGCTCGCGAAACGAATCTTTTTCAAGTTTTCTTAAGTTGCGATTTCCTGAATCAAGAAGAAGCAGCCCTTCCTCTTTAAATAAATCCATAATAAGAAAAGCAAAAAAATCAACAAAGGTGTTTGAAAAATGAATGCCAGTATGTATAAAATCAAGGAGCTCATTCGTATATTTTGTTTCTCCAAACGTTTGAAAAACTTCGTCCACCCATTTCATACATAGTTCTTTATTTAAAGTCACATCTGATATCATTTTTTTCTCTAAAAAAGTTTGTCGATAGGCAACTTTTTCGAATTGACCGTTCTTATCAACATAAACATGATTTACTTCTTGAAAATCATGATCTTCTCCGGCAATCCAAAATAGAGGTACTACCGGTACGCCAAGCTCTTTTTCTTTTTGCTTTGCGAATGTGAGGATACTGATTATTTTGTGTATCGTATACATCGGCCCTGTTAATAAGCCTGCCTGTTGCCCGCCAACTACGAGCACACTATTTTCCTGACGAAGCTTTGCAAGAGACATGGCAATTTTATCAGATCCAGGAAACGGCTTCATAAATGTTTCTATATGATCGGCAAGCTTTGTTCTTTCAAAGCTGCGGTTCTTCAGTTCCGTTAATCTTTCCGCATATGCTGAAGCATATTGATAAGAGTAATGGAAATAATTTTGTATATCAGACGAACCGGCTAAGTATCCAGTTGCGAAACGATTGGTAACCGGTAATGAGAGATTGCATATCTCCATTCATGTACTTCCTTTCTCGTTCTCTAAAATTTCATCCTTCATGAGTATAGCATCTGCATGCAAATTTGAAAAAAAGTTTGCCTAACTGAGAACCGCTTTTTTCTGATACTTCGATAATAACAGAAAGGTCATACACTTTGCCAAACCTTATCGACCAAGCCAAAGATAAGCAGGAATATGTACACAGTAAAATAGACAAGAAGTACAATCCGCCAGCCTCTACGTAAAATACGGATAAAGGGGGTATTCTTTTTTACACGCAGATTGATAAAAAAGAGTAGTCCAAAAAGGCAGACAATGCTAATAACAAGATAAATAAAGAGCGATTTATCCCATATTGTTTTTATTAAAAAATGAACGGAAACAATTAACAGAAAAGCAGTTACATCAAGTGTAAACTTTATGGAAAATGATTGCTTTTTCGTAAGTAATTTACTTAGCAGATACACAAATATCGATCCCAGGAAAGGGAAAATAACAATAATGGATATAATCGTATTCATTTCATATTTACTCCCAACTCGATATTCATCTAAGATTACGTAGCAGATTCTATTCCGGTGTATCCGTAACGCGAAAGCAAAAATAGTCCTATAGACCTGCTGTCAATCATGACAATTTTCTTAAATTCCCCGGCCACTTATATCTATAGTAATAGTTTATCAGAAAAATGACGTGAAGAGAACGAATTCAAAAAGTTAATGAATGAGAAGCAAGAAAAAGATATTTTTCAGGTAATATTATATAATAAAATCAGAAAACCCTTTCAT
>JAGKQJ010000216.1 GCA_017898095.1 Bacillaceae bacterium Marseille-Q3522
TTACACAACCATGAATTTTTTTATGTATAATTAATGGGTACCATTACATAGCTGGAAAGGAGTTTTTCATATGATTTGTCCAAAATGTCATCATGAACAGGAAGGAGGAAAATTTTGTGAAAATTGTGGAGCACCTTTAAATGAATCCGCAGCAGTTACAGAATCAGCTGCCGCAGTGGAACAAAATGCAACAGTAAATACACCGGCTGATTCATCACAAAGCAGCGTAAATCTGGAAAAAGCCAAGAACGTGTCGAAATTATACTTTTCTTATTTTGTCAACATTTTGAAACATCCGTACACCAGTACCAAAACCTTGGGAGAAGATCAATATCTAAATGGAATTATTACAGTCATTCTTTTTTCTATCCTTTTCCCTTTCATGGTCTATTTCGGTTTTGGTGACATTAGTGAATATATCGATAGTCCATTTGTAAATATTGTTTTAAAACCGGCAATCGGGATTTTTATTTTTATCGCACTTATTGCCATCTTTACCTTTGCAGCGATTAAGCTCGCGAAAGTTCCTGCAGGCTATAAAGATGTTGTTGCTAAATTTGGCGGGCTGCTGGTTCCGTTTGTTGCCATCGTTGTGATTGGGGTTCTTTTTGCGATCTTGCAATTTGATTTGTTCTTTTTATTTTTAGCCTTTGCCATGATCGGCTCTATCTTTGTCGTTCCGGTATTTACGATACAGTACTTCAAGGGTGAAAAAACTGCAGGACTGGACACCATTTATTTAACACTGCTCGTATATTTAGCCACGATTATTGTTTTAAGTATTATTGGACGGTTCTTTATCGATTCAGTTTTTAATATGATTGCCAACTACCTTACTTCATTGTTATTCCAATATTAAAAGGAAATACAACCACCCTTCACTATTAGTGATTTGTGGAGTGCGGTAAGAAGAAGCATCTTATTAAGCATGGAAAGGGTGCCCATCATGAAAATTGGACACCCTTTCGTTTTTGGTTGGAATTTTAATCAAACTGTGTATGCCTCACTATATCGTTGAAAGGTTTTTCAAACAGACTGATAAGAAATTCCCTTATTATTCCAGTATTAATGTATTCCTCCACCAATAAACTTTTCATTATTTTGGACTGAAGGTTCAACACGAATGGATGAATGCCCAAAGGTTCTATTTGTACGAAAAAAGCCCAGTGGGTGTGTTCTCCCCACTGAGATTTTTTTGTACGAACTATCGGTTCTTCATACTTGCCGGCTTTATAATACGGAATAGCTTAAGCAAAGGTTTGTAATCTTCCCTGATTAATCCGACTTTTTCCACAAACAATTCGATACCGATGATGATAATCAGTAAAATTACGAAAGAACCTTTTATCGAACTTGCCAGAGAGAAAATAAATGCCGATAATCCAAATAGCGCGCTCATTGCATAAATAAGCAGCACTGTTTGTCTGTGTGTATAACCGATGCGCAGTAAACAATGATGCAAATGTGACTTATCAGGAGCCGACAATGGCTTTCTATTGACTAAACGCCTGATGATCGCAAAGAAAGTATCGGAAATCGGGACTCCCAAAATAATAACCGGTATTACAAGGGAAATAAAGGTTACATTTTTAAATCCTAACAGGGAGAGGACACCGATTAGAAAGCCTAAAAATAATGCTCCGGTATCTCCCATAAAAATTTTTGCCGGATAAAAATTATAAACCAAAAATCCCAGGGTTGAGACAGCAAGGATGATAGCAACAATCATTACGTATGGATTGCCCATTATTCCCGCCATTCCGGCAATCGTGAACAAGGCGATCGAAGAAACACCAGCTGCTAATCCATCAAGCCCGTCGATTAAATTAATCGCATTTGTTATTCCGACAATCCAAATGACCGTAAGCGGTACACTTAGTAAACCTAAATCAATCCGGCCGCCAAAAGGCAGGTTGATAAATTCCACATTTAAATTGCCGCCCACGACAACAATAAGTGCAGCAATGATTTGGCCAAATAACTTTACTTTTGGAGAAAGCTCTTTAATATCGTCCCAAACACCGGTTAAAATAATGACAAAGCTCCCAATTAATAGCATATTATGAACATTACTGTTAAAGAACAGCATTGGGAGGGTGAAATTTTCATCAGGACGAATAAGGAACATTCCAAACAAAAAACTTATATATATGGCTAAACCGCCTAGACGTGGCATTATTTTATGATGTACTTTCCGCTGATTCGGCCGATCCGTTGCTCCAATTTTAAAAGCGATTTTTTTAATAATCGGAGTAATTAATATTGCCAAAATCAAGCACAGTAATAATTTTACATATAGCATATTGCGCCTCCAATTGCTATTATTTTTACCCTTATTTCTAAAAAAAATAATGGAAAAAACTTAAATCTGACTCCCAAACGATTATAGCACACGAAAATCTATCAATGTATGTTATTTTTTTTACAAAAATGTTGCAAAGATTAAAATCTTCCCATGCATTAAATGATGCTGATCCCGCCTTTCCTATACTTATGTAGTAAGATTAATAGCTTCCATATTTATAAGACGAGTCCTTTATAATAAAAGTTTCACCTTTATCGAAAAACTTTCTTCTTTCATCAATTACCTTTTAATGCAATAATTTACCTTGTTGCACAAAAGCTATAAAGATAAAATTTTCTTGAGTGTGCATAAGGCAATTTTTTTATTTTTTACCAATACCATTTGTTTAAAAAGCCTTTTTATTAATTGCTTGCGATAAAATGGAAAAAGCTCTTTATGAAATTGTTTATAGAACAATATCTCAGCATTTATAATGTTTTGATAACGTTTCAATGATACATTGCGATAATCCATTACAGACAGTTCATGCTTTAGGACAATGTCGAAAACTTCCACCTTATAATTTCTTGCGTAAATTTCATAAAACAGCCAATGATCCAAATAATCGAGCGGAAAATTTTCATTAAAGCCATGAATCTCATTAAGAAAGGTGACTCGAAGGAAACTTCCGGAATTAATCGCCATAACAGGCTTATTTTGAATTCCAGCAGCAGGACGTTCCAGTTGCAGCGGTCTTAATGAATCACTAAATACCGGTGAAATTTGGATGCCATTATCCTTCACCTTCGGGACAGCAGCAACAACATCCTCCTTCATTGCAGGTGGCACTAATAACAGATCTGCGTATTTTTCTGTCAAGCATGTATCATCATCTAATAATACGAGCCAATCACTATTTTTATGATTCGCTTTTTGTAAAGCATAGTTATATGCCGTTGCAATACCGGGATTTTGCGGATTATGGAAATATGTACTCTCGATCCAGGAATATTTATCTTTATCAAATGCCTGCATTTGTTCACTATTATCATAAATCACTAAATGCCCATTTTGGCACGATAATCCATTTCCACTAAAAATACGATGCAATGATTGCAGCGTTTTACATGCTTCGATTGATTGATTGTACAAAACAAGTACGATTGTGACATGCATAATGTCATCCCCATCTTATCTTTGAATGTTTTTTAAGGGGTTAAGACCGCCACCACTAAGCGAAGCGCAGGTGGGATTTCCCAATCAGGTGGAGTAGAGCTCCCACCTGATTCCCCGAAGTTTCAGTTTACTGAAACGAGTTCACTCACTTAAATTTTTGGCGCAAAGAAGCACCAAAGTGATGCACTGGTTAAAGCTTCATGTATCTGCAGGGCTCTGTTAACACTGATTAGGTCCGATTGAGATAAGCTCCCTCTTTAAATCGGTAAGATGAAATAAGCACAATTAAGAAAAAGCAAATACCAATTGGATTGTTGATATATGGATTAATGTTTGTTAAAAGCAGAATCCCGGCAAAGGCTGCCATCAGGGCGATATCATTTGATTGAATGGAAGCACCCTTTTTATACGCTGCTAAATAATAGTAAAAGGCAAGCAATGCTAAATAAAGCCAGATCAACAGCCCGATTACTCCCTGCTCAATTAATATATCCAGCATACTCATTTCAATGCCTGTAGTTCTTCCCGCAATTTCCGTTCCATAGCCGCTGCCAATAATGATATTAAGCGGATTTTCTAAAAGAATTCTTTTCGAATCAACAATAAATTCTATTCTCGCATTAACACTAATGTCATTAACTTCTGCATCTGCTTCCGCATCTTTCTCAGTCTGTGAAGGTCTTTTTTCAGCCGTTTCATCTTGAAACCTCTCTAGCGTCATATGATTGTATAAAAGTGGAATTGATAACACAATAAGAATCAATACAGCACTTTTCTTTACGTATGGCGAAGTTTTTAGGATTCTTTGAAATTTTTTAACAAAACCTTTTATCGGATCGATGATTATTTTTCCATCAATTAATATAATTACCAACACTGCAAATGAAAAAGCCAGTAAAAGACCTCTTGATTCAGACCAAAGAATCGAAATCGAGCAAAAAAGGATATTTGCCAGATCAATTTTCGAAAACTTTTTATTTAATAATGCATTTAAAGAAATGATCAGAGCAATGAGCACATAAACATGACTTTTATAAAAGACACCGTTGCTTGGTCTAAAAAACAGATCGTCATTCATTAAGGTATTTATAAAATCATAAAAAGGATAAAAATTAGCACTAAACACAGTTTTCCCAAGCAAAGAAACGACAATCGTAAAAATTGCCACGACGAGCGCACTATATTTTAAAAGTTTGATAATCCTCTCTATTGAAAATCGTTTGTTTGAGATATAATACGCTAACGGAAAATATAACCCAATAAAGGATACTCTGAAAAAATCCATCACAATAATGGAAAGGGGATGACCATTTATATACCCGTAAATAGCACTAAAAGCAAACGATCCTATTAACAAATATATCCCTATCGAGAGAGGCGTAAATCGGAAAAAAGTGTTTACCTCTGGATTCCATATTGCTTTTTCTTTGATAATGCGAAAGATAAAAGTAAAAATAATCAATAGAAATAAAACTTGACGAATCGATAGGACGCCAAAATCAATCAGTCTTCCGCCCCCTCCGGCAAATAATTCAATGAAGAAAATGGACAAAAGAATTTTTTCAAATTTATTCACTGTTCTACCTCCAAATTAGAGCATGCCCCTGCAGATCATCAGAATAACTTCCAGCCCCACTTTTGAAAAAATTGAAACATCGATTTCATGAAAATTTTAAATAAACGTGTATTTTTATGTGCTCCCCTCTCATAAAAATGAATAACGCTAGAAAAAGGTGTATAGACTACTCTTTTCTTTCGTTTCTCAAATTCCAAACAGAGATCATAATCTTCAAAGTACATAAAATAACGATCATCAAAACCATTAATTGCTTTAAAATCTGCACCGCGAATTAGCATAAAACAACCTGAACCAATACGGATGTCAACATTCCGGTCATGAGGTATATTTCTACATTCATAACTCGCTAACCTTTTTGCAAAAAGTTTTTTGATAAAACGAAAAGGCACAAATCGTAAAAAATAGTCAAAAACCGAAACACGGTCGCGCATTAAATGCTGGATCGTACCATCTTGATTGCGGATTTGCGGTACAAGCAGAGAAACCGTACGCTCCTCTTCCAATAATGCAATCATCTTTTCGATTTCTGCTTTTTCCAGGATAATATCGGGATTAAAAACTAAAAAGTATTTTTCTGATGATGATAAAAGATTGTAGTTATGACCAAAGCCAAAACCTTTATTTTCATGATAATAAGTAATTTCAGCAAATCCTTCATATTTCCTTAACTTGTTTTGATATTCTTCGCAAGAATGATTATCAAAAATCAGGAAGCGAAAAGAGGGGTCAGATGCAAATTCTTTTTTTAAATTATCTAATACATGAAAAATATGTTTGCTGTTATATGTAACTATGCTGACGGCAATTTTTGCATGAGACATCTTCTATTCACTCTTTCCTTTTATTTAGTTCATTGTCGCTTCAATCCGTATTACCAAGAAATTATTGTAGCATCGTCTTGTCAGAATTTGCAACAAATTATATAATCATTGTGTTTTTCGTTGCAAGAAATGTCATATTA
>JAGKQJ010000217.1 GCA_017898095.1 Bacillaceae bacterium Marseille-Q3522
CACGTGTTACTCACCCGTTCGCCACTCATCTCTTTCGGAGCAAGCTCCGGAAAAGATGCGTTCGACTTGCATGTATTAGGCACGCCGCCAGCGTTCGTCCTGAGCCAGGATCAAACTCTCCATTATAAATGTTAAGAGTCTGTCTTGCTCTTTGTTTTATAAGTAGTCCAAAAAGTCATCCATGATCACGATTTGAACCCTTATTTAAGTAGAAAGAAAATTGCTTTTCTCTCCGAAAAAATTGACGTTGACGTTTTTGTTTGTTCAGTTTTCAAGGAGCAATTTTTTGTTAACTGCCAAAAGCGACTTTAATAATATAACACTTAACAATCGCGAAGTCAATAACTTTTTCAAAAAAAATAATTTTGTAATTAATCTCTTGCGACTGCTCTATTAATATATCACTTAAAAAATAATAAGTCAATAGGAAAAAGCTTCCTAAAACGCAGGAAGCTTTTTTTCCTTTTATCTCTTCTCTTATTTAGCAATCGTAATAATATCTTCTTCTGCTGCATTTACGGAGCCTTGTTTATTGATTACAACAGATTCTCCTTCAGCAAGATTTGTAAAGACAATTGGTGTCATAAGAGAAGGCACATGATTTTTCACATATTCTAAATCGACCTTCAACAATGGTTGTCCTTTTGTAACTTGTTCATTTTCTTCCACTAATGTTTCGAAGCCCTGACCTTTCAACTTAACACTGTCGATTCCGACATGGATTAAAATTTCTTTACCTGAATTTGATAACAAGCCGATAGCATGTTTTGTCGGGAAAAGATTGATGACCTTTCCGTCTACCGGAGAAACAATCTCTCCATCTTCAGGTAAAATCGCAAAACCGTCACCCATCATTTTTCCGGAAAAAACTGCATCCGGGACTTCAGTAATTGGTTTTAATTCCCCTGTCATTGGAGCAACAAAAATATCTTCCTGCTCATTTTGATTAGCCGGAGGATTCACTTCTTCAATTTGCTGTTTTATTTCAGTGTCCATATTCGTTTCTGTTGTACGCGGTGTTTTTCCGCTCATGATATTCTGAATCTGTCCTTTAATGGTATCAGAACGCGGACCGAATATCGCTTGGACATTGTTCCCGACTTCAAGAACACCGGCTGCACCCAAGCTCTTCAATTCATCTTTATCAACTTCATTGACATCATTAACGGAAACACGCAAACGCGTAATACATGCATCCAAATGAGCAATATTTTTTTGTCCTCCAAGAGCCTCTAAAATATTGTATGCCAAATCGCCTCCGCTTTCACTGGAACGCTCTTCTTCACCGGCTTTATCTTCTTCTCTTCCCGGTGTCATCAGATTAAACTTACTAATGAAGAAACGGAATACAAAATAATAGATCACTGCAAAAACCAAGCCTAATAAAATCGCAATCCACCAAGGTTCTTTTCCCGGTAATACACCAAAAAGGAGAAAATCAATCGCGCCGCCGGAAAAAGTATATCCGATGTTAACACTTAATAGAGACATGAGAACAAAAGATATTCCGTCCAGTACTGCATGGATGAAAAATAACACAGGTGAAACAAACATAAATGAAAATTCCAATGGCTCAGTAATCCCTGTTAAAAAGGACGTTAAAGCAGCAGAACCAAGTAAACCAGCTACAAGTTTTTTCTTCTCAGGGCGTGCGGCATGATACATAGCAAGCGCTGCCGCAGGAAGCCCGAACATCATAACCGGATACTCACCGGACATGAAATTACCGGCTGTTATATTTACACCATCGTTTAATTGTGCAAAGAAAATCGTCATATCTCCGCGCACAACTTGTCCAGCAGCAGTCGTGTAGGTACCAAATTCATACCAAAACGGCGCATAGAAAATGTGATGCAAACCAAATGGGATTAATAATCTTTTAATAAAGCCGAAACTAAATGAAGCTAAATAGGTTCCTTCATTAATCAGCCACTCAGACGCGCCATTCATCGCACTCTGAATAGGCGGCCAAATAATTAACAGCAATAAGCCGGCAATAAGAGAAGTTGCCGCAGTTACGATTGGCACAAACCTTTTTCCCGCGAAAAAACCGAGAAAGGAGGGCATCTCAATATTATGATAGCGGTTATAACAAAAGGCTGCGATTAACCCGACAAGGATCCCGCCAAACACACCTGTTTGTAAAGTTGGAATTCCCAGCACAGAAGCAAGTCCGGTATTATCCGCCAACATGTCTGGCGTAACTCCCATCCAAGAACTCATAACCTGATTTAAAACTAAATAGCCAACAAGCGCTGCCAAAGCGGCTGCACCATCACTTGCTAAACCGATTGCAACACCGACCGCAAAAAGCAATGCCAGATTGGAGAAAATAATATTTCCCGCATCTTTCATAACGGTTGCAATAAGCTGAACCCAATCCGCTTCTAAAAAAGGCAAATATTGAAGCGTGGTTTCCTGCTGTATTGCATTTCCTATTCCCAGCAACAAACCTGCTGCAGGCAAAAGCGCCACAGGAAGCATAAGCGCTTTCCCGACTTTTTGTAAAACACCAAAAGCTTTTTTGAACATAAAAATACCTCCAATCCTATTAACGGGCCCACTATTCCTATGCTTGAAACAAAAAAGGCATGAGAGGGCATACAATTGAAAAAAGGGTTTAGGGATAATTTACCCGAAAAACCTTATTTCAATCATGATGACCACTCATGCCTGATCGAATCAGTTACACGTACTGTCATTTGATTTTTTTCTGAAGCCGCTGCAGATGCATTGTTAAATAAACCGCTTCCGCATCAAATACTTCTTTTTTTAATGTTTGCTGCATTACTTTAATGAGCTTCCACGAGAGATTATAGCACACAGGATATTCATTTTTCAATAGCTTTGCGATACTTTCCGGCTCCTTCATTTTCTCCCCTTTATATACACGGTCAATCGTAAATCGTAAATGGCGAATAAGTCTGGTATATTCAATACTTTGTTTATCAATTTTAATAGCCAGTTGATCCTCAATCATCTTCACAAGAGTTGTAACAAGACGTGAATGTTTATTTACATCCGAGAGATTTTTATTTAAAACAGCACTATGAATATGAAGCGTAATGAGACCGATTTCTCCTTCCGGCAAATGAATTTTCGTTCTTTCCGCAATTAAATTCACGACTTCTTTGGCAATGTTATATTCAAAAGGATATAGCGCCTTCGTTTCAATTAAAAACGGATTATTTATCGTTAATCCTTTCGATAATCGTGTAAAAGTAAACATTAAGTGATCGGTTAACGCAACATGGATATGTTCATTTAATAAAGCGTTTGTCCGCTGTTTAATCAAATCAATTGCTAAAATAATAACATCGAGGAGATCGTTTTCAATAAACGGCAGGAGCTTTTTATAATTAGCCTGTTCGTTCTCATCTTTTAGTACAAATAGTTTTTCGATTTCATTTGCATGGATCGTATCCCCTTTTTTGCGATGAAAACCAATACCACGTCCGATTAAGATAACTTCTCCATAATTTGTATGCTCGCCAATTAACACATTATTATTTAATGATTTTTTTACGTTTATGTTCTCCATTTATCCACACTCCGACGAAGCTATATCGTCATGTTATTAAAACCGCGAAAAAAAGTCAATTCGTCCGCTTATTTCACAGATGTTAAAACAAACAGAAATTTCAGTGAAGAAAAGCTACTTTTTCTAAAAAAAACAGTCCATATGATATATTAAGTAAAATCAACATAGTTAGGAGGAAAGTAAAGTAGAATGTTAGTGAATGTGAAAATCTGGGGCAACGAATTAAAGTGTGATATATGTTTCAATAATAAATGGTATAAAAATACTTTAAAAACCGAATTTGAAAGTCAAGAAAACGCGCTTATATATGAAGAGGAAGCAAGGTATATGTTTGAATGTTCTCAGTGTGGGAATTGCAAAATTTTCGGTATGATCAGCAAAGAAAATGATATTGATAATGTCAATCTAACATTTCACAGCATTTGATATGTGTTGCTTTAAACTTTTACATTATGACCGTATGCATCATCTACTATTTTAGCAATTAACGCTCACGAAGAACGAGAATTATTTTTTACTTCATTTATAGCAAAAAACCGAGCCGAAGCCCGGTTTTTTTTCATTTCTGCGATTAAGAAAAAATAAAGTATAACAGAAAGACAACGAAGAAGAAATACATCAGCGGGTGAATTTCTTTTGCGCGTCCTTTCACGACCATCGTTATTGGATAGAAAATAAACCCGACGGCAATTCCTGTTGCAATGCTAAAGGAAAGCGGCATTGCAATCATGGTAAAAAATGCAGGAACGGCTACTTCAAATTTTGTCCAATCAATATCTTTTAAGCTTGATACCATCAATACACCGACAATAATAAGCGCCGGAGCAGTAACATAAGCTGTAATAACAGACAAAAGCGGGAAGAAGAATAAAGATAATAAGAATAATGCAGCTGTTACCAAAGAAGCAAAACCGGATCTTGCCCCGGCTGCAACTCCCGCTGATGATTCAATATAGGAAGTAGTAGTAGACGTACCAAAAATAGAACCGATAAGGGAAGCGATCGAATCAGAAATTAACGCTTTCCCTGCACGCGGTAATTTATTATCCTTCACAAAACCTGCCTGGTTGGCTACAGCCATTAACGTACCGGCGTTATCAAAGAAATCAACAAATAAGAACGTTAAAATAACGCCGAGCATCGAAATGGTATAAAAACTTGCATCTCCGAAGGAGCTGAATAACACGCCGAAAGTAGGCGCAACACTCGGAACCGAGTCAACAACGCCAGCCGGTGCTTTTATTAATCCAAATATCATGCCGACAATGACAGTGACGATCATTCCATAAAAAACACCGCCTCTGATCCCTCTAGTCATCAGTACAACAGTGACAATAATTCCAAAGATTGCCAATAACGTGTTCGGTTGAGTTAAATCGCCAAGACCAACAAACGTTGCCTGATTGCTGACTATGATTCCGGCATTTTTCAAGCCGATAAACGTAATAAATAGTCCAATTCCGGCACCAACGGCATATTTTAATTCAATCGGAATCGCATTGATTAATTTTTCCCGTAAGCCGGTAAGCGTTAAGATAAAGAAAAATAAGCTTGAAACAAAAACTGCCGCAAGCGCATGCTGCCAAGGCGTGCCGTTTAAAACAACCGTGTAGGCGAAAAACGCATTTAATCCTAATCCCGGTGCCAGAGCAATCGGATATTTCCCATACAAGCCCATAATAATGGATCCCGCAGCAGCAGCCAGTGCCGTAGCAACAAATACTGCACCATAGTCCATTCTTAATGCATCAGGTAAATCAGAAACATCGCTAAGCGTCAATGTCAGCGGGTTAACAACTAGTATGTACGCCATTGCTAAGAAAGTTGTTAAACCTCCCAGTATTTCACGGCGGTAGTTAGTCCCCAGCTCATCAAATAGAAAATACTTTTTCATCGTTCTCCCCCTGACTATAGTCACAATACAATAAGCACTCCGAAACTCCTTCAAATGTTGACATAAAGACAGGGTAAGTTAGATGAGGGTAAAGGAATAAAAAATAAATACGTTAAATGGAACCCCTCACAAATCTATCATCACTTACCTCGTAGTCAAGCTATTTACGGCAGCTCGGTAGAAACTCTCGGGCCATATTCCCGACATTATACGTTGTAATGTGCTATTATTTATACTCTAACATTTTAACAACCGGAGGTAGCCTCGTCAATAGAAAAAACGAACAATACATATTAATTATTGTATATTGTTCGTTTTTTATGAGTAATAAAACGAAACTTCCATCATTGGAGATTCTCCTTCATCCCCAATGATTATAAGTGG
>JAGKQJ010000218.1 GCA_017898095.1 Bacillaceae bacterium Marseille-Q3522
AGATGTATATTTCCAGTCTGATCCGTTTACAGCCAATTGGAAGAGTGATTCCATTACAGTTGCCAAAGAAAGCTGCGAGATATCTAAAGAAATCTATAATACTAGATGGATATTATCAAAATTTGGATACCATACTTATTGCTTCTTACAAAACAAAACTATTCTTTGTGCAGGCACTACTTTTGGGCCATCCAATCTAATTGTAAGATATTTGAAAGAGATGAATGCTACCTTGTTTTACAATGGATATTCTCCATGGTCAGATCAAGCGGTACACAACTACTTAGTTTATAGCGATATAGTAAAACCTGTTTCATATGCGGATAATGAAACAGGACCTATTATGACATTAGCATTGGAGGATGATAAAAATATATTGATTAACACAGATAATCAGATACTTCTCCGAAATGGGAAAATTGCCCCGATTATCCATCAGTATGATCGAAAGAATGATTTAGTGAAATTAATAAGTAGTCAATTTTAGCTCTTTAATAAGTGCCCAGCTATCGATCTCCATGTCATCAAAACCAGACCAATAACTATTTGGATTTTTTGTTTTTCCGATAATAAATCGATAATCTAAATCCATTAGCCTGCTAATTAACCAATAGTGTGGTTCGATATAACTGGGTGCAAATAATTCAATTACCCTGGTTCCTGGTTGACAAAAAACAAGATTAGCTAACCCCGCACCATGCGCAGCAATTACTATTTCTGCGGAATAAAAAACCTCCAATTGCTCTTGCACCGACATCGATTCAGGTGAGATGCTTTTAAATCCATACTTGTGCAAAACATGTAGAATCTCCTTTTCATTCGTAACCTTCCTTCTATTTTTACGCGTGATATAAATCCGTTTGTACTGTTTATTCTTTTTTATCCTTACCCGGTTTAAAAGAAATTCTCTAACATATTTACATGACCAAATATTCGGCAAGTTCACATAAGAAGGGACGACCAATTGTTTAGCTTTGAGATGAAAATGATGATGAGGGACTATTATTCGATCATCTGAGATCCCCCATGCCTCAAGCGTTTCCAATTGAAAAGGCAGTGAGTGGTGATTAATTATATATTTATCAATCTTTATCTTACTTTGTTCAATTAAATGAATACGCGCCAGAGCCTCAAGCATCCAATGAAAATAATTATTACTTGCTGGATGGTTCAGCATCGCTACCGTCTCCTCAGACATTGTAAGAGGAGGCAATTTTTCTTCTTTAAATATAGAGTGTTGTTCTGGGGGCGCCATCCATTCAACCGAGAGGTCCCATAATAGTTTATTGTCCGGTGAAATAACAGCCCTATCAGACAAAACGCGTCCTCCCGGTAAAATCGCAACAAACGCTTTATTACTGTATTCAGGCTTCCCTTCAATTATTTTATATTCCTCTGTTCTACTAACACCTGGTATTTTCAGTTCCGGGTAGATTTCAAACAGGCATTCTTGGTTCCCCGTATTCTTCACCCAATCGAGTGTTGAAAAGTAAAAGTCCTTGGGGGGAAGTAATTCCTCTGTCAATGTCTTCTCCTCCAACTCCATTTTTGTTAATGCATTGTATGAGTGATTTTAATAAATGATTGTACTTTTGATTAGTCAAGTGTTTATAAACTTATTAAGTTCTTTTAGGTCATCAACATAATCCATTTACTTAATAGTTGAATATCATACTAAAACAAGCCGACTAAGATCGCAACGTCCTGTTGCAACGTCGGCACTAGTACGTCCTGTACGTTGAAAAACCCCCACTGATGGAAGTTTCACTTTATGAGGAGGCTAACTTTTGAAAAAGAGGAAATTAAGGAAATTAAGGAAAATGAAGAATATAAGAAAAAATCAATTTAGAGACTTCGGTAATTGGGGTGATTCTTTATCTATCATAGAAAATATGGAGGAAATTGAGAAATATTTTAAAGATTGTGAGACCAAAGATATAGTTAATCCGATGGATATTGTCTTTGCTATTTCATTAAAAAGCAGAAAGGTTTCTCACAATTGGGGGAATGTAGAAAGAAATTTAGCAAAAACTTTAAAAACATTATTAAGAAATAAGGATCAAAATTTCCGAGTCATTATTGCCGGTCATGAAAAACCTGAAATGGAAGAACTACAACATAAAAATGTCGAATGGATAGACGTTAACTTCCCAGCTCCTGAAAATCGACACGATTATGAAAATGATAAAATGAGGAAACGATATGTAATTGGTGCATATTTGCGTGAAATCGGCTATTCTGGTTACTTTATGCCCCTGGATGGTGATGACTGGGTCCATTATCGATTTGTTGAATATTTACGCTCACAACCTTTTCATGATGCATTTATATTAAACAAGGGATTGATGGTTAATCTTTCCCAAAAAACAATGTGGTCCAGATATAGATTTCACCATGGATGTGGTAGTAGTTCCATTTTTTATTTTGCTAATGAGGATTTCCCAAAAACACCTAAATTAGACCTTTCTATGAATGTACCGTTTGATATAGTTCTTAAACATCATCCAAAACTAATTGTTTATTTAAAAGAGGATAAAAAAAGTTTTCAAATGATCGATTTTCCTCTCGTAGCATGGGTACTTGCTCACGGCGAAAACCAAAGTATGAATCAAGGCTGGAAAAATAATAAAATTTCGGCAAAAAAATATCGAGCAAATGAAGAACTACTAGATAATTGGTTGTATGAATATTTCAAAATCAATGGAAATGAAAAAGTGGATTAACAGTAATATTAAATACCCAATCAAATTGATTTTAGTTTGAATAGCATGTATTACTGTAACACAACAGTGTAACAGATCTGATAATTGTGTAGGAAAAATGAATGGATGGTGTTGAGATGAAAAAAATTGTAATAACTGGAGTTGCAGGCTTTTTGGGGTCGCATCTCGCTAAAGATCTTATTGAACAAGGCAATGAAGTAGTAGGGATTGATAATCTTTCAACAGGGAAGAAAAAAAATTTAATGGATCTTAATAAGGAGAAATTCACTTTCATTAATGAAAATATTTGTTCTGATGAATTGTTAAAGAATCCTTTATTAAAAAATGTTCATGAAATTTACCACTTAGCAAGTCCTGCATCTCCTATACACTATCAAGCTCTTCCTCTCGAAACAATCAAGCCAAATACTATTGGAACAATAAATATGCTTGAATTGGCAAGACAAAATGAAGCAAAAATACTTTATGCCAGTACCAGTGAGGTGTATGGTGACCCGGAGGTAAGCCCCCAACCAGAGACATATAGAGGGAATGTCAATACATGGGGCCCAAGAGCTTGTTACGATGAATCAAAAAGAATGGGTGAGGTTTATTGTTATCTTTATTACACTTTATTTAATGTGAAAGTTAGAGTGGTAAGGATTTTTAATACGTACTCAGCTGGATTAGCCAATGATGATGGAAGAGTCATTTCAAACTTCGTCATTCAAGCATTAACAGGTAAAGACATAACCGTTTACGGCAATGGGGAACAAACCAGATCATTTTGTTATGTTACGGATACTTTAAATGGTTTTAAAAAAATGATGGAAAATGAAAAAGCTAATGGAGAAATCATAAACATTGGCAATCCAAAAGAATTTAAAATCATTGAAATTGCTCATCTCATTAAAAAACTTACAAATTCTGATAGCAACATCATATTTCTCCCATTACCTGAGGATGATCCAAAACAAAGGAAACCAAATATTCAAAAAGCAAAAATGCTTCTTAACTGGGAACCAAAAGTTTCTTTAGACGAGGGTCTAAAACAAACGATCAACATCTATAAAGAGAAATTAGTAAAATAAGAAGTCGTTTTTGATTAGAATAAAATATTTAGTGGTAATCCTTAAACACTTTTTACATCTTAAGAATCTAAAAAAACAGAAAGGTTAGATAATTAAATGCGAAATCTTGCTGTTATAGGAACAGGATATGTAGGCCTTGTTACTGGAGTATGTCTAACTGAGATAGGACATCATGTGATTTGTATTGATGTGGATGAAGAAAAAGTAAAAAAAATGAAATCTGGAATTCCCCCCATTTTTGAGCCAGGTTTAGAAGAATTAATGATCAAGAACATTAAAAATGGACGACTCCGTTTTACAACTGACTATGTGGAAGGATTAAAAAACGCAGAAGTCATTTACATTACAGTTGGTACACCCCAAAATATGGATGGCTCAGCTAATTTACAATACATTAAGCAAGTAGCAAAAGATATAGCTCTTCATGTTACTCATGATGTAATCGTTGTAACAAAAAGTACCGTACCTGTCGGGACGAATGAACTAGTTAATAAAATTATTCAAGACAATTTAAAAGAAAACGTACAGGTTGATATTGTTTCTAATCCAGAATTCTTACGAGAAGGATTTGCTATTTACGATACTTTTCATAATGATCGAACGGTAATTGGAACGAATCAAGAGCATGCAGCCAAAGTAATGGCAGAAATTAACCAAGCCTTTCATGTTCCAATATTCATTACAGATATTCGAAGCGCTGAAATGATTAAGTATGCATCGAATGCTTTTTTAGCAACGAAAATTAGCTTCATCAATGAAATTGCATTAATTTGTGAAAAAATTGGTGCCAACGTTGAAGATGTTGCTTATGGCATGGGGTTAGACTCACGTATTGGTCCAAAGTTTTTAGAGGCAGGAATTGGCTACGGCGGCTCATGTTTTCCTAAAGATTCCATTGCTCTTGTTCGAGTCGCAGAGAATGTCAATCACTCTTTTAAAATCTTAAACTCTGTAATTGAGGTGAACGATAAGCAACAGTTGTTACTTGTTGAGAAAGCGAAAGAACGATTTGGAAGTTTAAAAGGAAAGAGATGCGCATTGTTAGGACTTTCCTTTAAACCAAATACAGATGATATCCGTGAATCTGCTTGTATATATATTTCAACACAATTAATTGATGAGGGTGCAGAGGTTTTTGCTTATGATCCAATCGCCATTAAGAATGCGAAAAAAGTACTGAATCCCAAAGTTCAGTATGGTACAAGCATAGAAGAAGTACTTCAAGATGCTGATGTTGTTTTTATTTTAACAGATTGGCAAGATTTCATTGATTTTCCATTAGATAAATTTGCAGTATTAATGAAAGAAGCGATTATTTTTGATGGCCGAAATTGCTATAAATTGGAAAATATTAAACAATATCCTATTGAGTATCACTCTATTGGTAGAGCGAGTATTATGAATAACTAAGCATAAGAAATTCATAAAAGTACCCTATAAAGTAGTCTTTTTTGAAAGAATCTACTCTATAGGGTACTTTTATAAGATACCGTTTAATAGCCGTCCGGATGAGTGATATGCCAATTCCAAGCGGTACTGACAATGTCTTCTAATGAGTAAACAGGCCGCCACTTTAGCTCTTTTTTTACTTTTTCATAATTAGAAACTAAATATGAGGGTCTACGGCCTCATGGTGACCTGTCGATAAATTGTCTAAGACAATGACTTTATGATTTTGTTCTAAAAGTTGTTTGACTACATGACTACCGATATACCCTGCCCCGCCAACAACTAAAATCATTGGGAATCTTCCTTTTCTTTAATTTTCACCCCCTCCTTACCATCCAGTTGAAGAAGGGGTACTCTCGGATTTTCTTGATAGAAATTTTTGTTATTGATCTTCATTCCAAATCGTTATCTTTAAATTCTTAAAATATTCATATTGATATCTATGTCCTTTATCCCATGGTTTCTTTCTCCCAGTGAAGTGAATAATGGAAGGATTAATTCTTTTTAATTTCTTATTACCTAACATACTTAAATC
>JAGKQJ010000219.1 GCA_017898095.1 Bacillaceae bacterium Marseille-Q3522
ATTTAAAAGGTTCAAATTCTCAAAATAGCTCTTATCATGAATGAAAATATGATAAATTCTGCTACAATTATCATATTAATAGAAAGTGAGGACTTCAACATGAATGAAAAAACAAAGGAACGCATTCGACTTCGTATTCGTGAAAAAATGGATCGTATTATAGAACGTAAAATTGTTGCATTACCAGTTCATATGGAGAAGTTACGTGAAACTAATCCATTTGGTTCCCGTTTAGTTCCTGATGAAATATGGAAATCAAGTACTTTCGAACGTTCATTTGTAACTTCATTCGGTCAAGGTGTGTATGAGCAAGTAGCTTTTGAGATTGCAACCGGCAGTGGTGCGGAAGCACAAAACCAACATCAAGAGACGGTTATCATCAATCAATTTCAACACACTCGTATAGATGAATTGATTGAAGACCAGCGTAGAAACCGAACAAAAGGTTCTCCTATTTGGGAAGAGGAAGTTAGTGAAATTAAATCATTGGGTACTCGTCAGTCAATTGAAGTACCAACACTCTTTGACCTGTACATAAAACGACCTGATCATTCAGAAGAATACTATTCATTGAAAACAGTCAAACCAAATTTAGATCAAGCGCAAATTGCAAAGCGAGATATGCTCTGTATTGAAGCAGCAAAAGAAAACGGACATGCCTATTTTGCATTGCCCTTCAATCCTGACGGAGAAGGAAATCAATACTCCTGGAGTGTCCCTTCTAAATTATTTGATATGCAAAGTGCCAGCTGTGTATTAATTGGAGCTAAGTTTTGGAATATGGTAGGGCAAAATGAAAATACATACAGAAAATTGCTAGAAGTCTTTGAGCAGCTTGGCACCGAGTATGTAAAAAAAATTCGTAATGAGTATTTAGGGCTTTAAATTGACAAATATGGGCTTGCTGGTTTATAATTTAAAGGAACATATGTTCTTTGCGGAAGTTTCTTCTTGGAAAGTAGATAACGTTTGTTATAATAGGACTATAAAATGTTTCGAAAAAGAAATGAGGTTTGTCCATGAGCGAAAAACTACTATCAGTAACAGAAGTTGCTAATAAACTAAAGGTTGCCGAACAATACGCGCGTAAATTAATGCGAAATGGCAAAATTAAATCTCAGCAAGTAGGAAAATCATGGGTGACAGAGGTAGTAAATTTTAAAAAATTCATCCATTCAGGGGAATTTGTAGTAAATCCTAATGATAAAATTCGCCTCTCAAATGAAATCCCTGAAATAGTGGCACTAAGCTTTTTTTCTGGTGCGCAAGGACTTGATTATGGTTTTTCGAAAACGTGCGTTAAACCGATTTTGGCGTGCGAAATAAACAAAGACGCACGAGCAAGTATTTTAGCAAATGATTCTGATATTGGTTTAATCGGTGATATTTGGGATGCAACTCCTGAACGTATTTATAAGTACGCTAATTTGCCTATGGGATATCCGATTGATATCGTCATCGGAGGCCCAAATTGTCAGCCTATGTCTACCGCAGGCAAGCGAAAAGGTTTTGCAGATATTCGAGGCGAAGCTTTTATACGATATATTGATGTGATCGAAGAAATACGTCCAATATACTTTATCTTAGAAAATGTCCGTGGGTTACTTTCTGTCGAAGCTATTCTTGATGATACTCACGAAAAACCAGTTAAAGGCGGTGTACTCCGTTACACGCTTGAACGTTTTGAAAAAATGGGCTATGCAGTTTCATTCGAGTTATATAATGCTGCCAACTTTGGTGCTCCACAAGGTCGTGAACGTGTCATCTTGCTTGGAAAGCTTGGAGAGGAAAAACTTCCTTACCTAACACCTACGCACAGCGAGAATGGAGCGTTCGGGCTTCCAAAATGGAGAACGTTGCGTGACGCAATCGGGGATATTCAAGAAGGTTTACACCACTACGTTGAAATTCCGAAGGGCCGTAAAGATTGGTATAAAAAGATACCTGAAGGGGGAAACTGGCGTTCCTTATCGCCAGAAGATCAAAAGAAAGCAATGGGCAATGCCTTCAATAGCGGCGGTGGAAAGAGCGGTTTCTTTAGACGTTTGGATTTCAATAAAGTATCGCCAACGTTATTAACCAACCCTTTAATGAAAGCCACAGACCTGGTTCATCCTACTGAACTGCGGCCATTGTCGATTGAAGAGTATGCACGTATTCAAGGTTTCCCGGATGACTGGCATTTCTGTGGAAAAATTGTTGAACAATATCGCCAGATTGGAAATGCTGTTCCAACTCAATTAGGAGAAGCAATCGGACGTACGATTCTGGCTGATATTTATGGGGAAAAACTTCTTCAATATGAGGGTTTTAAATACTCCCGCTACAAAAATACTGACGAAATCAGTTTTAAATCTGATTATCAAAAATGGTATAACGAAGCAATGGGTAAGAACCTTCAATTAAGTTTAGTAATTTAATCCAGCGAATTTGACTTAGCTTTGGATTATATTCCGACAACTTTTGGTACTAATTCACTTATATCCAAATACTAAGATAGGAATTGCATCGATACACTCAAGTTTGATTACAAAGCAAGGGCACTAGAACTAATAAAGCATAAGAATAGTTTGTCGACAAAAACGGGGATATTATTAAAAAAGTTTTACAACGCCACAATATATTGTGTTATTACTTTGTTTTCTCGACTATATGTTGTGGTAAAGATGTAATTATGACCTTTTTGGGGTTGAACCATAAGAATTAGTTTCGAGTAGTTGCAACTTGGCTGCTCAAAATATTAAAAGTCTAGAATCCTTAAAAATAAAGGACACTAGACTTTTTTATCATTGAATGTTTTAAGGGTTAAGACCTTCACCTCTAAGTGAAACGCAGGTGGGATTTTTCAATCAGGTGGAGTAGAGTCTCCACCTGATTTCTCTAGTTTTCCGTTTACTGAAACGAGTTCACTTCATATTTACTCCCACTCTTTAATGATAAACCTAATAATCGCCAACCTTAACCACTTATCATATCTCTGCGTTTATAGCCAATCAAACCTAAAACAATCATAACAAGTGCAATGGCTTTTATGATGAAGATATTGGGCCATTTCATTTCTTCAACAGGAATTCTTGGAATATAGGAGAACACATCCAGATTTTTAACCCACTCCGGTAAATCAATCAATTGCCCAAAATAGCTGACAAAAAATGCAAATAAGATATACCCCCAGATAATACTTGAAAATCTAGGCAACCATCCAATCATCAACGCTAGTAAAGCAACGAGGAAAAATACCGCCGGAACCCAAACCATCCCTGCTCTTGTGACTTCCCAGAAACTTAATGGATCCTCCATAACTCCTAATTGTGCAACATACATGCCAACGACTGCAGCGAATTGTCCAATCAATCCGAGAAAGCTGGCAAGAATGACGTGTAGCCAATAAAACTTAGCACGACTTTGATGCATCGCATAAAGCTGATCCCAATGATTTTTCCTCTCTTCACTGACTAATTTCAATAAACTGCCCAGTGCAAAAATTCCACTAAGAAGCGCCATGATCACGAATAACACGCTCATAAATTGTTCTTGAATGGTAAATTCCGAGTTTTGCAGAAACATTTGCCTCATGACTTCATTATCATTCATAAAATTTTCCATATCGCCAAAAATGGAGCCATAGGTGGCACCGCCAATAAAAATAGCGATTAGCCAGCCAATGATAAAGTTCTTCTGTAAGCGTAAAACTAAACCCGGAAGACTAAGTAAACTTTCCTTTGCATGTGCGCGGCGGCTCCTCTCAGGTAGATAACCAGCGTCAATATCGCGATGTCGTTCTAAAGCATAGGCAACTCCCATCATGATCATACTTACAACAATCGTGATGATAATTGGAAGCCAATCATTCTCCACATAAACATTCGTTAAATAGCTCCAACCAAGCGGATTCAACCAAGATAAATCAATATTTTCCATATCCGTATACATACGTGCCAAGTAACTAATGCCGAGTACGATAAAGCTCAAGCCGCGTGCACCACCGGAACTTGTTGCAAGATTAGCACAGATTAATGCGAACATGGCCCATAAAAAACCTTGCGCTCCCAGGGAAACGGAATAAAGAAGATTACTAGAGAAATCCATTCCGGGAACATCTGATGCAACTAAGATACCTGTGGTAATCAATGCAATAACGACATGAAGCAAAAACATTTCAATGACAATGGCAGTAGTGTTCGCTAAGCGGCCGACTTGAAAGGAACGAATCAACTCAGTCGTCCCCTCATCTTCCTCTTTACGGGTGCGACTGATTACGTGCATAATAGAAATAATGGCAAAAATCAGCGCTGTAAACAATAGCATTTCATGACTATACATTGCTCCAACAGTGTACGTTTGTACGGTTGCGGCAGTTGGTCCAACGAGGGCAATCATAGCCGGATTCTTCATGGTCTCATACATTCCTGCGAGACCGGCCGGATCTTTGCCATATATTTCATACAAAGGACTCGCAAAGCCACCTGCAAAAAAACTTAACGCTAAACCCCAAACTACGAGCTTCAACCAATCACGGCGTAATGTATGCAGAAACATCATACCTGTTTTATTAAATAAATTTTTCATCTAAGCCACCTACTTTCCAGCATAATGACGCATAAAGAGTTCTTCCAGTGTTGGTGGTGTGCTCTCTAATTTTTCGATACCATAGGGAAGTAAGGTTTTTAAAATTTCTTCCACCTTGTTATTATCTGCGTGGAAAATCGCTTTATTGTCGTTGAATTCTAAATCATAGACACCTTCTACCTGTTTGAGATTCTCCGCCCTTTCTCTCGTCACAACGATATATTCATAACGAGTTAAGTGACGCAATTCTTCAAGTGTTCCTGTCTCAATTACTTCACCCTGACGAATAATCGCTACACGGTCACACAGCCGTTCCACTTCACTCAAAATATGACTTGAAAGAAGAATAGATTTTCCTTCAGCTTTCAACCGTTCTACTTCTTCTTGGAATTTTGCTTCCATCAATGGATCCAACCCACTCGTCGGCTCATCAAAAATATAAAACTCAGCATCACTTGCAAGAGCAGCAATTAAGGCTATTTTTTGCCGATTTCCTTTTGAATAGCTACGCGCTCTTTTCTTCGGATCCAGTTCGAATTTTTCGATTAATGCATCGCGGCGTTGATTATTTTTTGTTCCTTGAAGTCGCATAAACAAATCAATAATTTCTCCGCCAGTTAAATTTGGCCAAAGGTTTACATCCCCTGGGACGTAGGCAAGACGTGAATGAATCTCTATGGCATCATTCCATACATCTTTGCCAAAAATCGTTGCTTTTCCGCCGCTTGCTTTTATCATCCCAAGAAGAATGCGGATCGTGGTCGATTTTCCTGCACCATTTGGTCCAATAAAACCTAGAACCTCCCCACTATGTAACTGCATCGTCACATTCGTTAATGCTTTGGTTGATTTGAAGTTCTTTTTCAAACCTGAAATTTCTGCAATTTTCATATTATCATCTCCAGTATGAGAATTTGATAATTTAATATACTAATTTATACTTTATGGTTCATAATATACTCTTGATGCAGCAAAAAATCAAGTAGTTTTATACTAACTTTCTTGAAAAAGTTCATAAAATATTTTAGAATTTATTTTGAAATAGATAATAAAAATGGGAAGAAAGTAGGCACAAATAGATGACAGGAAAAAATGGTTTTGACCGGCGTCGTGAACAAAAAATGAAAGCCATTGAAG
>JAGKQJ010000021.1 GCA_017898095.1 Bacillaceae bacterium Marseille-Q3522
CTTGAAAATAATAGAAAAATACAGCAAGAACAATTAAAATCAAGAGAAACAGTCCGATAAACGGCTGGATCGAATTATTATAATCAAGCAACCCTACAAGCCCGAGCTGGCGGTAAATATCCCGATCAATTAATTGGTTTTCTTCGACAAGAATTTGCCCTTGTAAGATTTTAACAGGTTCTACACTGTCGATCGCCTGTTGCCGTGCTTCTTCTGTGGCTTCGGGATCATAGATTTCATTTTGGCTGATCGCGTATCTTCCCAATTGGATAACAGCATTTTTTAATTCGCTGTTTAAGCTCGTATAGCTTAATTCCTCTTCGACTCTTTTTTTTGCATTTTCAACTTCATCCGCGGGAATTCTTGAATTCATTACGTTATTAATCGCCGTAACGGTGAGATCCTTTGAAATATTTAAATCGTAGTTCGATGCCTGTAAAAGTGCACTAAAGATGTTGTCAGATATTTCATCTGTAATATCTTCGGTTAATTTTTCCTTCATCCTGTTTACTTTCTCATTAATCGATGGTTCCTCCAGCGGAGTTGCTGCATTGTCACCTTCAGCAGGTTTACTCTCATCGTTTGCCTCGTCAAGCTCTGCCTTTATTTCCTGATTTACTTCATAAGCCGCATCAAAGATGGAGGCTGTTAAATCAACACGATTCTGGGTAATTTCTTTTTTTAATAGATAGACATCCTGAACCTGATCCAATGCTTCTTGTTTTTTCCGGTCCGTACTTGCTTTATCTTCAATTGTGACCGGCGAGCGAACTGTTTGTTCAGCAACTGAAAACAGATTTAGCTCCAGCTTTTCAGGCTTTACATTGTTATACATAACAGCATACAGTACGGCACCCATCACAAGCAATAATAGCACCCGGAAAAGAGAACTACTAACTAAATTTTTCACTCTTGAGACATCCACTTTTATCCCTCCTATCTATATAAATGATAAGAATACAGATTATGTAAAAAAAGATTCAACGCGAATCATTTGCTGACTTTTTGTATAACCGCTAAAATGATAACCGCCCGGAAACCACCGGCTGCATCATGATCAGTTATGCACCAGATATAAAGAAAAAGCTTGCCAGTTGCTTAATTTTGTTCATATGCCTGAATAATTTTAGCTACTAACGGATGTCTGACAACATCACTTTGTTCAAGCTGTATAAAGGATATACCTGTTGTCCGGCTTAATTTTTTTTCGGCATCAAGCAGGCCGGACTGTACTCCTTTTGGCAGGTCAATTTGTGTTTTATCACCGGTGATGACCATCTTTGAGCCAAAACCGAGGCGAGTTAAAAACATTTTCATTTGTGCCTGTGTCGTATTTTGTGCTTCATCAAGGATGGCATAAGCATTATCCAACGTACGCCCCCTCATATAAGCAAGCGGGGCAATTTCGATTGTTCCTCTTTCCAGGAGCCGTTGTGTATATTCTAATCCGAGAATATCATGAAGCGCATCATATAAAGGACGTAAATATGGATCAACCTTTTCTTTTAAATCCCCCGGCAAAAATCCTAAACTTTCTCCAGCTTCAACAGCCGGACGTGTTAATATTATTTTTTTTACCATGCCGTTTCTGAGAGCATTCACGGCCATCACAACGGCTAAAAATGTTTTTCCGGTTCCCGCGGGACCGATGCCAAACACAAGATCATGTTTCCGCATCGCATTTACATATTGCCTTTGCCCGATCGTTTTTATCCGTATAGGCTGACCGCTTGCGTTTTTCGCAATTTCTTCCTCATATAACTCTCCAAAATACTCGATTGTGCCTTTTTTCGCCATTTCAATCGCATAAGTAATATCGCGCGCATTTACCAGTATGCCTTTACGAATCACCTTTAAAAGAGCTGCAATAATCGATGCAGCCAGATTGACGCTGGTTTCGTCTCCGGATACAAGGACACTTTCTCCTCTTGTTATAATCGTTACCCCTAAGGAATCTTCGATTAATTTAATATTTGCATCAGCATTTCCCAGTAATGCCATTGCAACATTTTGATTTTCCAGTTGCACATTTAATGTTTTCAAATCTTCTGTCATTCCGACTCTCCTTGAACGATTGGTTGTCCTTCTGCAATATCTTCGATCACTTCAAAATGCATGTATACTGTTACTTTACCATTCTTAACCTCTTTGTGTAAAACTTTTTCTTCTATCACTTCTGCATCTTTAGGCAATTGACCTTCCAACTTGGTTCTCGCAATTTTTTTTGCGGCATTTATTGCTTCTTCATGAGAGTAGATCCGTGTCGCCTCTTCACCTTCACGATATGTATCCTTTTTATAGGAAACTGGTAACACCCATTGCAGCAGCCGGAATTTTTTTTCTTCCACTTCCTTTTGAAAATGAGCAAATTCGACTTTGCCGAAGCCGAAAACCGGAATTTGCCATGCACCGACTTTCAAATAGTGCTTTCTTTTCTCATTTCCGCTTAATACTTGAAACGTACTTTTTAATGGAGCTGTTACGTCTACAGTATACCATGTTTTCCCTAAAATTTTCCCTTTGGCCGGAATCTTTTTCGTTTCTCCTTCCATCCCAATAATACCGGATACTAATAATTGTCCCGGTTTGACAAATTCATTCGCTTTTACAACAGGGATACCTTCTTCGACGAATGTTTTTACAATGACTGCTTCTTTTTTTGCTACCAAATGGCGCGGAGTAAACGATTCTACCTGTTCTGGTTCATTTTTTTCCACTACTTCTAAATGATAGGTTGTCCCTTTTAATTCAACTCCAACCCAGGTAATTGCTTTAATTTGATCCGTAAGCTCTTTCTGTATTTTTTCCGGGGTTCCGACAAAAAATTGCAGGTTTCCTGTTTTCACTCCCATTTTATCAAGTTGCTTTTTAACTTCATGCTCTGTTTCAGGATTAGCACCATTAATTTCAATTCCCCAAATCATATTAGAGAGAACAAATACAATGACAAAGAAAAGAAATGCTCCGATTAAAAAGCCGCTGTTTCTTCTGATTCTTTTCCATAAAAAAGGGGCTCCCTGACGATGAATAAAGGAAAGCCGGCAATCGCTTTTTCGGGCAAGCTTGCGCACTTTTTTTACATCCGCAAGCTTTATTTTAAAAACAGCCGTATTTGAACCGGCAACTTTCACTTGAAAAACATCTATACCGTTTCTCGTAAGTTTGTTAATGAAGCGTTCGATTCCTTTTCCGGTCATTTTTACGGTGACACTCCCCGAATAGAATTGAAGCCACTGATTTTTCATTTTTATCCTCCTCATCATTCCTTGTCCATTTTTTATAGAAAAAGGTACCCTTTTGCCGCGCGGTAAAGGATACTACTGTAATGATTGTAAATGGGTATTGCTTATTGAATAAACGTCACTTGTTCAATTTTTCCTTCGACTAATATTTCTTCCGGGAGAATTGTTTTGATCACAAAGGTCTTTCCTTTAATAAGGAGCTGCCCCTGCTTTAACAGTAATCGCACTTCATTATCTGAAAACGCAAGTAAGCCGCGGTGGTTTTCGATATAAATATGCAGTTGTCCAACCATGGTAATACGGGGTAAATCCATCATGACATCTTGGGGAAGCTCCATGCTTTTTGTTAACCAGCTGCGAATTAATCGGCCCCACTTTTTTGCCATAATAAAAAGAACCCCCCTTCATCTCAAATGTATGAGATTTTTTATGGATATATGATTAAAACTCTTTGATATAATTTCATGGAGTTGGGAGAGTTATCCAGAAGAATTACAAATTGCAAAAAGATATTGGAAAGGAATACTTGCCGTTAATAGATAAAAACAACTGGAGGCTTTTGGTTATTGGAATAATCGGGGGTTATAAGCGGGAAGCGAGGTAGACTACTGTATTCACACGTCACAGAAAATACGAGGGTTGCCGAGTCAATGCAAGCACTCTGACAACCCCCTAAAAAAGTTCATATTATGAATTGAAAAGAGGTTATATGGATTACGATAATATTACTTCTTTAACGACGAAAAATGAGGCTTTTTTGCCCTTGGTTCTCCTAATATTTCCGCCCAGATGACAGCTTCGGCTAATTTTTTGCGGCCTGCTGCCCCCTGTGGAAATTTTTCTTTCATCCGCGCGAGCTGGATTACCTGCCTGGCGATTTGCGCATGTTTCTCCTGCAACTCCCTTATGCGTTTTTCAGACGCAGACTTGTTCTCCTGATATTCCCTTTCGGACGTCCGCTCTGCCGTTTCTGTCCGCCTCTTTGCCGGCTTACGTTCCCGCTGCGCGTTCTCATTTTTGCTTGAATAGCTTTGCGGAAGCACCGGCTGCTGCAACGGTTTTGCACCCTGGTAGCGCGTTTTTTGCTGTTGCCTATACTGCTGCCGTTTCTTTTCTTTCTCCTGATCCGATTTCTTTTTTGAAAAAATCGTATAAATGATCCCGATCAGAAAAACGATCGTCAACGGATTTTCTAATAAAATTTCCAAGAGAGAAAACCTCCCTTCTATTATCCTCGCATCCCTTAGGGTAAAATGTAATCACAAGTTTTTAATCTGCGGAAACAAAATTACTTATTGTCTTCTTCATGATTATCACCGTTCAATTTGCCAATCGAATTTCTCATATCCGTATCAGCTGAGATATTGCGGAAATTCATATAATCCATTACACCGATATTGCCGCTTCGCAATGCTTCGGCCATTGCTAAAGGAACTGTAGCTTCTGATTCCACGACCTTCGCACGCATCTCTTCTACGCGGGCACGCATTTCTTGTTCTGACGCAACAGCCATAGCCCGCCGCTCTTCTGCTTTAGCTTGGGCAATCTTTTTGTCTGCCTCAGCCTGGTCTGTTTGTAAAATGGCACCAATGTTTTTACCGATATCGACATCTGCAATATCGATGGATAAAATTTCAAATGCCGTTCCGGCATCCAATCCCTTTGCAAGTACTGTTTGCGAGATCATATCAGGATTTTCCAGCACATTCTTATGATTTTCAGATGAACCGATTGTGGAAACAATTCCTTCCCCGACACGGGCAATGACGGTTTCTTCACCGGCACCGCCGACTAACCGGTCGATATTTGCACGCACCGTAATTCTTGCTTTCGCTTTCATTTCTATCCCATCCATCGCGACACCGGCAATAAAAGGTGTCTCGATAACCTTTGGATTTACACTCATTTGCACAGCTTCAAGAACATCGCGGCCAGCTAAATCAATAGCGGCGCAGCGCTCAAACGTGAGCTCGATATTAGCCCTTTGCGCGGCAATTAGTGCATTCACAACACGGTCAACATTTCCTCCAGCCAAATAATGGCTTTCAAGCTGATTTGTCAGCAGGCTTATACCTGCTTTATGCGCCTTTATCAGCGGATTAATGACCCTGCTCGGGATAACACGGCGCAGCCTCATCCCAATCAAGGTGAAAATCGTTACTTTTACTCCTGCTGCAAGTGCGGAAATCCACAGCATAACCGGTACAAATGTAAGTAATACTGCTAACAAAATGATACCTGCGGCAATAGCAAATAACAAAATAATCGTCGATGTTTCTAAAACCATCTGGCATCCCTTCCTTCAAAAAATTATTATGCTTGTAAATATTATTGTTACCGGCTGAAATTTACGGTTTATGCTCTTCTGTTTTTCTGACAACGATTCGCGACCCTTCCGCCTTTACTACAATAACTTGTGCGTCCTTTAAAATAAAGGGCCCTTCACTTACTGCATCAATACGCTCATCATTTATGACAATCGTTCCGGCGGGACGCAGTGCCGTTAATGCATAGCCATTTTTGCCAACTAATTCTGTTCTTGTTCTGTTCGATACATAGCCCTTTTCAGTGCTAGTCGAATCACTCAAAATTAATTTTTTAAAAAATTTCATTTTTTTACCATACACCTTTATCATTAAAATAGAAACAAAAATTGAAATGCTTACTGCAATCAATAAAGAGACAGCTGTATGAACGAAATTATCTGTTGCAAAAAAGAAGCTGGAGAAAACAGCAAGCAGTCCAAGCGTACCGGCGATACCGCCTACGAGAAAGATTTCTAAAATGAGAAGGAGTAAGCCGATAAAAAATAAAACAACTGATTCAAAACCTGCTACACCCTCCATAAGATGACCGTAAAAAAAGAGCAATAAGAATGTCAGGCCGACAAACCCCGGAATACCGAATCCGGGCGAAAACAGTTCCATTGCCAAGCCTAAAATACCAATTGTTAATAGTACCGGTACAACGTATGGATTCGTAAGCAGATCACCAAATGTTGCAAATACAAACTCGTTCCCGGCAATTCGGTGTAATGGAGTGATCGTCAATAACAATAAATAGAGAAAGGTAAAAATAAAACTTAAGCGAATGACTTTCATTTCTAACCCCCTCCCCTCAAGGCTAGTTCGAAAATTTGATCCAAGCTGATGACTTTGGAAACTAATATTTATACGTTTAATCATAACACGAAGTTTCATTTTTAAGCACATTTATTACTATTTTTTTTGAACTATTGAAAGCGCTTAACATACTAGAGGTGAGAAGTGGGTATTGAAGTTGCTGTTCAAAAAGATTATAACAAAAAAAGCCAACCCGAAAATGCCATTTATCAATGACCTTTCGGGACAGCTTTTTTATGTTTAATTTTAATTCTGATTCCGGCAAACACTTCCGCTGCTTCAAAAAAGGTGAAGCCCTGCGGGAATAATGAAAATCCGGCAAAGGATGTTTCTCATTATGAAAGGTGTTGTTGTACAAGTTTATTCACTAGTGCGCCGTCTGCTTTTCCTTTTACTTTAGGCATTACTGCAGCCATTACTTTTCCCATATCGGCTTTGGAAGCAGCCCCTGTCTCGGCAATTGCCGATTTCACAATTGCGGTAACTTCATCATTGGAAAGCTGTTTTGGCATATATAATTGAACGTATTCTAATTCCGAACGGACTTTATCAGCAAGATCACTCCGACCTGCCTGTTCAAATTCACGAAGGGAATCCTTGCGTTGTTTTACTTCGCGAGAAAGGACCGTAAGTTCTTCATCTTCATTCAAATCGTGGCCGATTTTAATGGTTTCATTTTGCAAGGATGCTTTCATCATGCGAATAACAGTAAGCTTTTCTTTTTCTTTGTTTTTCATCGCTTGTTTTATATCATTATTTAAACGTTCGAGAAGACTCATCCGTTTATTACACCCTCTTTACCACTTGCGTTTTCTTGCAGCCTCAGACTTTTTCTTGCGTCTGACACTAGGTTTTTCGTAGAATTCGCGCTTCCTGGCTTCTTGCAAAGTACCAGTTTTTGATACTGCACGTTTGAAACGACGAAGAGCATCTTCAAGCGATTCGTTTTTACGAACGACGGTTTTAGACATTCTCTTTCCCTCCCTCCGAACACAACACACTTACGTATATGATTATACCATATACTTTGCAATTATAATATACTAGAAAAACAAGGTCAATATGAACCATGCTGTTTCAGGGAGGATTCACATACTTAAAGAGGTCATTCGCTTTTTAATCCTTGAATAATCGCAACACCGGAGCTGGCACCGATCCGTGTTGCCCCGGCTTTTATCATTGCTTCCGCATCTGCTGTACTGCGGACTCCTCCGGATGCTTTCACTCCGATGTCTGGACCGACTGCCGCTCGCATTAATGCTACATCTGATGCAGTTGCACCGCCACCAGAAAAACCGGTTGATGTCTTTACAAAATCACATCCTGCAGCAACTGCAAGTGTACAAGCTTGTTGCTTCTCAATATCTGTGAGAAGAGAGGTTTCAATGATCACCTTCGTTAATGCTTTTCCCCGCGCTGTTTCAACGACCGCTTTTATATCTTGTAAAACCAGTTGCTCATCTCCATCCTTTAATGCCCCGATATTTATCACCATATCTACTTCCGTTGCACCGTTTTCTATGGCATTTTTCGCTTCAAAAACCTTCGTTTCCGTTGTATTTGCTCCTAGCGGAAAGCCGATTACCGTGCAAACCTTTACATTTGTGTCCTGCAGCAATTGGCTTGCCAGCTTCACCCATGTCGGATTGACACATACAGAAGCAAATTGATATTCTTTTGCTTCCAGACAAAGCTTTTCGATTTGTTCTTTTGTTGCATTTGCTTTCAATAAGGTGTGATCGATCATAGCGGCCAGTTTTTCTGTCATGATCACAAACTCCTTCCATTGTTGAGTATTTTAAGCGGACGGTCAAAAAGTAAACAAATGATGGCTGCGAATCATTACGTAACCTTTTTACACGAAGATTACGGATTATCCGGTAAGAAATTGTTGTTTGATCAGACAATCCTTCGTAAGTGAGGACCTTTCTGCAGGACGAAAAGGTCCCGTTTTATCATTAAATCGCTGCTTTTGTTTGCGTTTTATCCGTATCAAGCATACGAACAAATTGTCCTTCATTATACGGATAGCCTGCTTTTGTTATTTTTACTTTTACAATATCCCCGACCATTTCTTCCGTTGCCGGAAAAGCAACTTTTAAATAGTTGTCTGTATAGCCGGCATACAAATTGTCCCCGCCGGTCTCTTTATGATGCTCTTCCGGAATCACTTCAAGCACTTCCCCTTCAAAACGGGCTGCATATTGTTTTGCAAGTTGATCTGACAAAGAAATTAAGCGGTGCACGCGTTCGTTTTTCACTTCTTCATCAATTTGGTTCTCCATACGTGCTGCCGGAGTACCTGTCCGTTTCGAATACGGAAAGACGTGCAGCTCGGAAAACTTATGTTTTTTTATAAAATGATATGTTTCCAGAAATTCTTCCTCTGTTTCCTCCGGAAAACCGACAATTACATCGGATGTAATTGCCAAACCCGGTAGTGCTTCTTTCAGACGGCTGATTCTTTCTGCAAAAAATTCCATTGTATATTTCCGGCGCATTCTTTTTAATACAGAGTTCGAGCCGGATTGCAGAGGAATATGCAAATGACGTACGACAATATTAGAATGCTTGATTACATCAATTACTTCATCACTAATTTGACTAGCTTCGATCGAAGAAATACGCAACCGTTTCAAACCTTTTACGTTTTTTTCCAAATCACGTAGCAGTGACGCAAGATTATAATCCTTCATGTCTTCCCCGTATCCTCCGGTGTGAATCCCGGTTAAAACAATCTCCTTATAACCTGCTTCCACTAATTGTTGTGCCTGACGGATCACTTCCTGCGGTTTTCTTGATCTCATTAAGCCCCTGGCCCATGGAATAATACAGAAAGTGCAAAAATTATTACATCCCTCTTGAATTTTTAATGATGCTCTCGTACGATCCGTAAATGCCGGAACATCCATCTCCTCATAAACACGATTTTTCATAATATTTTTAACGGCATTAATCGGCAGGCGCTCTTTTTGATATTGCTCAATTAATCCGAGCATTTTCACACGGTCTTGCGTACCAACAACAATATCAACACCGGGGATTGCCATAATTTCCGCAGGTGATGTCTGAGCATAGCAGCCGGTTACACAAATCACCGCATCCGGATTTTTCCGAATCGCCCTGCGGATGATTTGCCGGCTTTTGCGATCACCAGTGTTCGTTACTGTGCATGTATTGATAACATAAACGTCGGCCGTACTTTCAAAGTCAATTCGTTCGTAGCCTTCTTGTTTAAATAACTGCCAAATTGCTTCTGTTTCATAATGATTTACTTTACAGCCCAAAGTATACATTGCGACAGTTTTTACTGATTGTGATTCTTTATGAAAAATTGTATTATTCCCTTTGTCCATCATGCAATTTCCTCCTGGATAAAAAAATATCTTTGTCTATCATACCGTTCCAATGCCATTTATTCAAGCAGGCATTATTTTGCAATGTAAAAGACACCACGGCTTTTTGAAAATAATATCTGTTTTAACGTATAAGGCTCAAGTGTTAAAAATTCAGCCAGCCCGAGCGCTGCAAGAATTTTCATAGAACGAAAGCATAGATAAATTATTCAGGCACTGCATAATATAGTTTACTCAGTGTACTAGTTTGATGAAATTTCAGTCTGGCTGCACTTAATAAAGATACTGTAATCCCTTTTACTGATGGAAGATTTACTTTATTTACTCTCCCATTTGACTTAACACTCTTTGTACCTTATCCTCCATTTTTCTGTTTGGAAGGTCCCGGCGGTCATCTATTCTGATATTCGTTGCGACACGTATGGCACCTTTGGAAAAAGGTACTTCGTGCATTGCGAGTATTACTTCAAAAAGTTTGGACAGTTCGCCTTCTATGATCGTATTCATTGGTGTTAATTGATAACGTATCTCCCCTGATGCTTGATATTTTTTCAGTACTTTTTGAATTTCCGCTACATATTTGCTAATACTGGGCGTTTTTGTACCGATTGGGATAATCGTTATATCTACAATTGCCATAATGTTCACCTCATTTATTTTACTGTACTTGCATTATCCATTGGAGAAGAAGCTATTTTTTACCGAAACGAGTTCAAAAACAATTTCACGAAAGCTTTGCTAATTCAAAATGATATGAAATAGCAGAAAGTGCATATAAAGGGGCTGTTTCCGTACGCAGTATTCGCGGGCCGAGCCCGCAAGCGACAAATCCGGCTTCCTTTAACTGATCAACTTCTTTCTCCGATAACCCGCCTTCAGGACCAAAAACAAGAAGAAGTGAGTGGCCTTCCGTTAACTCATGCAATACACGGGCAAAATAAGCAGTCTCTCCGTCTTTCGCCGCCTCTTCAGATGCGACCGCTCTGAAATCGTAATGGTCGCTTAAATCCACCAACTCCTTTACTGAAATTGGCTGTTTCACATTAGGAACGAAGCTTCGATGTGCCTGTTCGGCAGCTTCCTTTGCAATTTTTTGTAGTCTCTCTGTCTTTTTCGCTGCTTTTTTTTCATCCCATTTTGCAATCGAGCGGGCTGCATAAAATGGGATAAACGTATACGCACCCAGTTCCGTTCCTTTTTGAATAATCCAGTCAAGTTTATCCCCTTTTGGCAAACCGCTCGCAATCGTCACATTCACAGGTAATTCGACGCTGTCGTCCAGCCAATGTACTACTTCCGCGACCACTTTATCCGCTGATAATGCAATGACCTGACAAAGCGCGGCTTCTCCCTCATCATTCACGCAAATGACTGAATCCCCTGTCTTCATGCGCATCACCCGCACAAGATGGTGGTAATCCTCACCTAAAATAAGAAAGACATTGTCTTCTTTCAAAAATGAAGCAAAATAGCGCTGCATCCGTTTGCACCTGCACTTTCCAAACTTGTTTTTTGCAAATAAGGGGCGTATCATCCGCTTTGCTTTATGATTAGCGCTTTTTCCGCGGAAAAGCGTCAAGCTCTCTATGCATCCGGTTCATGTGTTTGGCAGATTCTTCAAAACAAGTGTTTTTAGAGAATGTTCGAAAAATCACTAATGATAAGTTGCTACTTCGTTAATCTTTTGAACACGTCGTTTAAGATTGTTTTTGCGCAATAAATGCTACCCAATCCTCCATTTGCACCACTTCCCGGATGGAAAGGCCAGCTTTTACGAAAGCATCTTTTACTTCCGTTTTTTTCGGCTGAATAATACCGGAAGCAATAAAATAGCCATTTTCCTCAAGAACGTTTGTAACATCGTCTGTAAAACGGATAATTACCTCTGCTAAAATATTGGCAACGATGACATTTGCTTTTCCGGAAACACCATCTAAAAGATTATTCTGTTCAACTGAAACAACGGAATGAACTTTATTCAGTTTACAATTTAGCCTTGCCGAACGAACAGCGACTTCATCCAAATCAAAAGCCTGGACTTGTTTCGCTCCGAGCATAGCTGCGGCAATACTTAAAACCCCGGAGCCTGTCCCGACATCAATGACGGAATCTCCAATATTTACAGTTCTTTCAAGTGCCTGAATACACATGACAGTCGTTGGATGCGTTCCTGTTCCAAATGCCATTCCCGGATCCAATTCAATAATTAACTCATCACTATGTACAGGTGTGTATTCTTCCCATGTCGGGACAATCGTAAATTTTTCAGAAATTTTAACCGGATTATAATATTTTTTCCAAGCTGTTGCCCATTCTTCCTCGTTCACTTCACTAATTGATATTTTATTTTTGCCAATATCAATATTATAAAGAATTAAACTATTAATTGCTTCTTTTATCTCTTCGACTGTTTCTCCGAGAAAGCTGTTAACAGGCAAATATGCTTTTATAATTACTCCTTCTTCAGGATAATCGGACGGATCAAGCTGATAGATTTCACCGAATTGGTTTTCTCTGTCTTTGACCAGTTCAAAAGGATCTTCAATGACAACACCGCTGGCACCAGCCTCATGCAAAATATTAGAAATCGGTTCCACCGCCTCATTCGATGTATGAATACTAATTTCCGACCATTTCATACTACCAACTCCATTTCCAAATATCCTTATTGTCCACAATAAAAGAAGCCAAACAAAGAGTAAAAAGGGGAGAGTTCCGCTTCAAAATAAGGAGAGAATTTCTTTTCCACCAAGGCAAAGGCTCCTTTGCCAATAAAGGTTTATTTCCCCATTACATATTTCTTGCCTCAGTAAAAAGATGATGACTCCTTTTCCCTTGCCGAAATTATTTTACTCCCCTTTAAAAGCGCGCTTGACCTTATCGAAAAAGCTGCCTTCCTGCTCCCCCTGCGGAACACCGCCGCTAATTTCAGCAAATTCAAGTAAAAGCTGTTTTTGTTTTTCTGATAATTTTGTCGGCGTCACAACGCGGACAACGATGTGCTGGTCCCCCTGGCCGTAACCTCTGACATTTGGAACACCTTTTCCTTTGAGACGGAATTTTGTTCCTGTCTGTGTGCCGGCTGGGATTTTTAGCTTGACTTTTCCATGCAAAGTCGGAACCTCTATTTCATCACCGAGAGAAGCCTGCACAAACGTTAATGGCATTTCACAATAAATATCATCGCCGTCACGTTCGAAAAATTCATGTCTTCTTACGGTGAAAACAATATATAAATCACCTGATGGTCCTCCGTTTACACCTGGTTCCCCCTGGCCGGATACACGCAGCTGTTGTCCGTCGTCAATACCTGCCGGAATTTTCACATGGATTTTATGGCGCTGCTTCACTTTTCCGCTTCCATGGCAGGTGGAACATTTTTGTTTAATGATTTTCCCGGTTCCACTGCAATAGTGGCAAACACGCTTGTTGACAATTCTTCCGAACGGAGTATTTTGTTCCATATTTAATTGCCCTGTCCCATGGCAATGGCTGCAAGTTTCCGCTTTTGTACCAGGTTTTGCACCGCTTCCGTTGCATGTTTTGCATGTTTCTTCGCGGGGAATTTCAATATTCGTTTCTTTACCAAACACAGCTTCCTCGAATGACAACGTCATATTATATTGCAAGTCGGCCCCTTGCCTCGGTGCATTCGGATCACGTCTTCTTCCCCCGCCGCCAAAGAAAGTGCTGAAAATATCTTCAAAGCCGCCAAAATCTCCGGCATCGCCAAAACCGCCAAAGCCCTGGTTTGGATTCGTATGGCCAAATTGATCATATTGGGCACGCTTTTGATCATCACTTAATACTTCATAAGCTTCTTTCACTTCTTTGAATTTTTCTTCGGCCCCAGGTTCTTTATTTAAATCCGGATGATACTTTTTTGACAAACGGCGATATGCTTTTTTTATTTCATCTTTCGAAGCACCTTTGCTTAAACCAAGTACTTCATAATAATCTCTTTTACTCATCATTGCCACTCCCCGAATCATTTCACATAAACGTTATTGTATCATCTATTTATTCATATCTGCAACCGCGATTTGCAAAATTCATACTGCTTAGTAAGCAATTATTCGAAAAATTGGTTTGCTTTTTGTCAATTGTTGATTCCTTCATCATCTTATTAATACTTTCTTATTTTGTCACATGCAGTGCATTTCAAAAGAAAAGCCAAAGCCAAAAGGTTCTGGCTTTGACTTCATTGGTGACTTGCTGGAACACGGCAGTTTTTGCCGCTTACTTATCATCTTTTACTTCTTCAAAATCAGCATCGACGACGTTGTCGTCTCCTTTTTTCTCGGAAGTATTATCTCCTTGTGCGCCTTGTGCGGATTGTGCTTTTTTTGCCGCTTCTTCATAAAGTTTCACAGATAAATTTTGCACAATTTCCTGCAGAGCGTCTTTTTTCGTGCGGATTTCTGCTAAATCATTTTTCTCTATTGCCGCTTTTAATGCATCTTTTGCTTCCGTTGCTTTTGCAACCTCTCCTTGATCAACTTTTCCTTCGAGGTCTTTTAATGTTTTTTCCGTTGTGAAGATAAGCTGGTCTGCTTCATTGCGAAGTTCCACTTCTTCTTTGCGTTTTTTATCAGCCTCAGCATTTTCTTCTGCTTCTCTTACCATTTTATCAATTTCATCATCGGAAAGACCGGTTGAAGATTTGATCGTAATTGCCTGTTCTTTATTTGTTCCTAAATCTTTTGCTCTTACGTTAACAATCCCGTTTTTATCAATATCAAAGCTTACTTCAATTTGCGGTACACCACGTGGTGCCGGAGGAATATCCGCCAATTGGAAGCGGCCTAATGTTTTATTATCCGCTGCCATTTGGCGTTCCCCTTGCAGCACGTGAATATCAACAGCTGTCTGATTATCAGCGGCAGTTGAAAAGACTTGTGATTTTGATGTAGGAATCGTTGTATTCCGATCAATTAATTTTGTAAAGACGCCGCCCATTGTTTCAATACCAAGTGATAATGGCGTCACGTCAAGCAGTACAACATCTTTTACATCGCCGGTAATGACACCGCCTTGAATAGCGGCACCCATGGCAACTACTTCATCCGGATTTACGCCTTTATGAGGCTCTTTGCCAAGCATCTTTTTTATTGCTTCCTGTACGGCAGGAATACGTGTTGATCCGCCGACAAGAATGACCTTATCAATTTCTGAAGCAGACAAATTAGCGTCAGAAAGCGCCTGGCGTGTCGGTCCCATTGTCCGCTCTACCAAGTCTGAAGAAATTTCGTCAAATTTTGCTCTTGATAATGTCACTTCCAAATGAAGCGGACCTGCTTCCCCGGCGGTAATAAACGGCAGGGAAATTTGGGTGGAAGTAACACCTGACAGATCCTTTTTCGCTTTTTCAGCCGCATCTTTTAAGCGTTGCAATGCCATTTTATCTTTTGACAAATCAATGCCGTTTTCCTTTTTAAATTGTTCCACTAAATAGTCAATTATCACCTGGTCAAAATCATCTCCACCGAGATGGTTGTCTCCTGCGGTAGCACGGACTTCAAATACACCGTCTCCCAGTTCGAGAATCGAAACATCAAAAGTTCCGCCGCCAAGGTCGTATACTAAAATAGTCTGATCTTCATCTGTTTTGTCCAAACCGTATGCCAACGCTGCGGCAGTCGGTTCATTAATAATCCGCTCTACTTCAAGCCCGGCAATTTTCCCTGCGTCTTTTGTTGCCTGGCGTTGCGAATCATTGAAATATGCAGGTACAGTAATAACTGCTTTCGTTACTTTATCACCTAAATAATCTTCTGCATATGATTTTAAATGCTGCAGAATGATCGCGGAAATTTCCTGCGGTGTATAATCTTTTCCTTCTGCATTCACTTTGTGATTGGTTCCCATATGACGTTTTATAGAAAGAATCGTATTTGGATTCGTGATTGCCTGTCGTTTTGCGACTTCGCCAACCTGCCGTTCCCCATTTTTAAAGGCAACAACAGAAGGAGTGGTACGGTTTCCTTCCCGGTTTGGAATAACCTTCGGTTCACCGCCCTCCAGCACTGCGACACATGAGTTTGTCGTTCCTAAGTCGATACCTATTATTTTACTCATGACTACTTTTACCTCCTAAAAATATGTAGTTACTGATTCACTTTCACCATAGACGGACGAATAACCCGGTCTTTTAATCGGTAACCCTTTTGAAATTCCTCTACGACAATATTTGATTCATAGGACGGATCTGATACTTGCATCACAGCCTGATGCAAATGAGGATCAAATTCTTTGCCAACAGCTTCGATAGGCTCGGCACCTTCTTTTTTTAGGGCCTGCAGAAGACTGCGGTACACCATCTCCATTCCTTGCAGCAAAGACTTGACTTTCTCATCCTCTGCTTCGACTTGCAGTGCCCTTTCAAAATTATCAATTGCCGGGATTATTTCGCTTATGATCGTTTGTGCTCTATATTTATTAGCAGCCTCAAGATCCAGTCTTGCACGGCGGCGCGAATTTTCATAATCAGCCTGCAATCGCAAATAACGGTTTTTTTCATCATCAAGCTTTTTTTCCAGCATTGCTACTTTTTCAAGTGCTTCATTTAAAGTTTCATGGTCTGCATCATCTGTATCAGCCTTTTCTGCACCGCTTACTTCAGGCTCTGATGCTTCGGCATTTTCGTCAGAGTCAGCTGTAATTTCCTCTGCAGCGCTCTCTGTGATTTCTTCCGTTTTTGCGGCTTGTTCTTCTGTCTGCAGGTCCTCTTTTTCTAATTCATTGACGACGTTTTTTTCTTCTGACACCTTCATCACCTCCCTCAAATCATACTAATTATTAGAGTAATACACAAAAATTCTCCAAATGATAAGCGGCTAAACAGAGTCCGGGATTTTAAAAGAATTATTCGCCCTCTGTTCTTCTGACTTTCTTATGCCGTCCCGGCCATCTTCTTTCACATTCGTTAACACTGTTTTATTACCTCTATTATTTATTTTGATACAGCTTTGTCAATACGGCCGTTAAATCATTTGTCAACACTTGCAGCAGGCTAATCACACGGGAATATTCCATTCTTGTCGGACCGAGAATGGCGATCGTTCCGATTTGCTCTTTGCCGACTGCATAAGTGGCAGTGATTAAACTGCAATCCTCTATGACGGCATTCTCTATTTCACGGCCGATTTTCACATGAATGCCGGAAGGGTTGCCACGAATTAATTCATAAAAGCTTTTTTCCTGTTCCAGCATTGCCATCAGGCTGCGGATTTTTTCCAGATCATGAAATTCCGGCTGGCTCAGCATGTTTGTCTTGCCGCCAAAAAACATTTTCTCACGACCGGAAATCTTTAAAGTTCCTGCTATCGAGCTGAGCATTGTATCATAATGATGAAGATGCTGGCGCAGCAGAACAGCAATTTCTTTATATATAGTATGGTTTAAGCGATCAAGCGGAACACCTTCTAAACGGTCATTAAGAATATTAACAAATTTTTCAATATCACCGGCATCAATCGCCGGAGGCAAATGAAACATTTTATTCTCTACATGACCTGTATCGGTTACGATAATTGCAATCGCCGTTTCTTTATTTAAAGGAACAATTTGAATTTTTTTCAGCCGGTGCTCGCGAACGGCAGGTCCAAGAATAATAGATGTGTAATTTGTTAATTCCGATAAAATTTTCGCAGAACGCTGAACGATTTTTTCAAGCTCTACAATCCTTTCCGCAAAAACAGATTTTAGCTTTTTCATGTCGTCATAATTGAGCTTTTGAGGAGACAATAAATGGTCAACATAATAGCGGTAGCCTTTTTCAGAAGGAACTCTGCCTGAAGATGTATGGGTTTTTTCAATAAATCCAAGCTCTTCTAAGTCAGCCATTTCATTGCGGATTGTTGCCGAGCTGAAAGAAATTCCGTCTTTTTTCGCTAAACTTCTTGACCCCACTGGTTGAGCTGAGTGAATAAAATCATCAACAATTACTTGAAAAATCAATAATTGACGTTCTGTTAACACATTCATCACCTCTGTTAGCACTCTTAATTAACGAGTGCTAAATCTATTATTAAATTATCAAATTTAGGGGTACTATGTCAATGATTTGCACTTTTTTATCTGCTATTTTATTTCCCAAAACAACGAAAAGATTCATTTAATGACTTTTTGGCTAATCGCTTTTCTCGTTTCGTGTTTGAGGGTTTACCGATCCAGGGATTCCAGTATCTCTATCTTAATTACCGCAAGTTTCGCTTGCTCCAAAAGAGTCCACTTCATTTATTAAGGAAGCAGGAATTCCTGAAATACTTCATTTCCTAAAAAACGGCCTTTTTTCGTGAGCTGCACTGAACCGTTTGAAACAGTCAACAGTTGCTTTTTTACCAGCTCGGTTACTTGATTTTGAAAAACTGCCGGCAGCTCCTCTTTAAATCTGCTTTTAAATGCCGCAAACGAGACACCGGTCACTTTTCTTAAGCCTAAAAACATTTCTTCTTCCATTGCCTCTTTTCGGGAAACGCGGTGCTCCTCCTTAATCGGAAGAGTGCCGTTTTTTATTGGCTCCATGTATTTCTTTAACGGGCCGTAGTTTGCCCGGCGAACACCATTTATATAACTGTGGGCGCCGGCACCAAATCCGTAATAATAATCATTATTCCAATACGTTAAATTATGGACACTTTCATATCCGGTTCTGGCAAAATTGCTGATTTCGTATTGTTTGTAGCTGTGTTTTTCCATCTGTTCCAATAACAGTCCGTACATCTCTGCTTCCTCATCTTCACTCGGAGTGATTAATTTTCCTTTGCGCATTAAATTGTAAAAGACTGTTTTCGGCTCAACGATAAGCGAGTATGCGGAAAAATGCGTTGTACCAAGTGAAAAAGCGATATCCAGTGTTTCTTTAAAATCAGCAAGCGTTTGTCCCGGAAGACTGTACATTAAATCAATGCTGATATTTTTAAAGCCAATGTTTTTGGCTAATGATAGAGAATGAAAAACATCGTCCGCACGATGAGTCCGGCCAATCCTTTCCAATAATTGTTCCTGGAACGTTTGCACACCTAAACTAAGCCGGTTGACTCCGGCATCATACAAAATTTGTAATTTCTCTTTCGATAAATCTCCCGGATTTGCTTCAATCGTAAATTCTGTTTCCTGGTCAAAGGTAAGCAGGTTACGGATTATTTTCACTAATTTTTTCAATTGTGCTGCAGTTAAAGCTGTCGGCGTTCCGCCCCCGACAAAAATCGATTGCAGACGGCCGGAAGGATATTTTTCAAGGACAAGTTTCATTTCTTGTTCAAGAGTACACAAATAATCATCTACCGGCTGCCCCTTTAGAAAAACTTTATTAAAGTCACAATAATGACATATATGTTCGCAAAAAGGAATATGAATATAAGCAGCTTTCGGCATCTGAGTACTTCCTTTCATAAAGTGAAACACTATTTTTGGTGCGGGGGTATTATTGCCCCTTAATCTGCGATAAAGAGCAAGTAGAAATGATGGCTTCTGGAAATCTATCAGGCGAAAGCCCCTGCTTCGCCTGCTCCTTTTTATTGCATCCTGCTGCTTTGCATTTATTTTTTTTGCTGTGTTTCGTCCATTTTTAATACTGCCATAAATGCTTCCTGCGGTACTTCGACGGAGCCAACCTGCTTCATTCGTTTTTTCCCTTCTTTTTGCTTCTCCAACAGCTTTCTTTTTCGCGATATATCTCCGCCGTAGCATTTTGCCAGTACGTTTTTTCGCATTGCTTTTATTGTGGAACGGGCAATGATTTTATTGCCGATCGCTGCCTGGACAGGAACTTCGAACTGCTGGCGGGGAATTAAGTCTTTCAATTTCTCCACAATTACTTTGCCGCGCTCATAAGCGAAATCACGGTGAACAATAAAACTCAATGCATCTACTTTTTCACCGTTCAACAGAATATCCATTTTTACAAGCTGCGACTGTTTGTAGCCGATTAATTCGTAATCAAAGGAGGCATACCCCTTTGTGTTCGATTTTAATTGATCAAAAAAATCATAAACAATTTCAGACAACGGCAGCTCGTAAACAATACTGACACGTGTTTCGTCTAAATATTGCATATCAATAAAATTACCGCGTTTTTCCTGGCATATTTCCATGATCGCCCCTACATAATCATTTGGCGACATCATCGTTGCTTTCACATATGGTTCTTCAATTTGTAGAATTTTTTGCGGGTCAGGCATATCGGATGGATTATCAACTTTCAATTTTGTCCCGTCCGTTAACGTACATTCATATATAACACTCGGTGCAGTTGTAATTAAATCGATATTAAATTCTCGTTCGATCCGCTCTTGAATAATTTCCATATGAAGCAAACCTAAAAATCCGCAACGGAAGCCGAAGCCTAACGCCTGAGATGTTTCCGGTTCATATTGTAAGGCAGAGTCATTTAACTCTAATTTTTCCAGAGCTTCGCGTAAATCATTAAATTTCGCACTGTCAATCGGGTATAGTCCGCAATAAACCATTGGATTTAATCGGCGGTATCCCGGTAACGGGTTGCTTGCTCCATTTTTCGCATTGGTAATCGTGTCACCTACACGTGTATCGCCGACATTTTTGATCGAGGCTGTTAAATAGCCTACATCTCCAACTGACAATTCGTCCAGCGGCAACGCTTTCGGTGTGAAAACGCCTACTTCTGTCACTTCGAATTCTTTTCCGGTGGCCATCATTTTAATTTTATCGCCAACTTTTACTGTTCCCTCTACAACACGAATATAAGCAACAACACCGCGATACGCATCATATAAGGAATCAAAAATCAGCGCTTGCAAAGGGGCATCGGGATCTCCTTCCGGTGCTGGAATTTTTTCAACAATTTGTTCCAAAATTTCCTCAATTCCTATTCCAGCTTTGGCAGAGGCAAGGACGGCATCCTCTGCGTCCAAACCGATGATATCTTCAATTTCCTGGCGGACACGTTCCGGATCCGCACTTGGTAAATCTATTTTATTGATTACAGGGACAATTTCTAAATTATTGTCAATTGCTAAATACACATTAGCTAACGTTTGTGCTTCGATCCCCTGTGCAGCATCAACGACTAATACAGCACCTTCACATGCAGCCAGGCTACGTGAAACTTCATACGTAAAGTCGACATGCCCCGGTGTATCAATCAAATGAAAAATATATATTTCTCCGTCTTTTGCTATATATTTCAACTGAACAGAATTAAGTTTGATCGTTATTCCCCGTTCTCTTTCCAAATCCATCGAATCAAGCAGTTGATCCTTCATTTCCCTTGCCGTTAACGCATGTGTTTTTTCTAAAATCCGGTCCGCTAATGTTGATTTTCCATGATCAATATGGGCAATAATGGAAAAATTGCGGATTCTCGCTTGCCGTTTCAACCTATCTTCTCTATTCATCGTTTCCACTCCTGTTATCCTCGCACATGTAAACTATTTAAGATTATAGCAATAGCACCTATAAGATTCAATAAGGAAGTGGGCGAAGAGTAGTGGAAGGTGTGGGATGGAATAAAAAAACCCGCTTTGCGAGTTTTTTTGGTTATCAATCTTCAATTTTTATTTATTTCTTCCATTTAAACGGAATGAAAGACAGTTTTATTTTAAATATGTTTTTTACCGGTCACTTAGTTAAAAAGTTCAGAAATTTTATCGATTGTTTTCTCCGTTGCAGTTGATATCCCCTCAGATATTCGTTTTCCTGTCGCAGAAAAGAAATTGTAACGACTGTTTTCTTCCATATTTTCCTTTTTTCTTTCAAGATCGTGACTGGAGGGATCTTCTTCTGATAAAGATGACTGGAAATTGTCATTTACCTGTTCCTGACCCAGCAGCTGGCTGTCAAAATTTTCATCATGAAAGCCTCTCATGCGATGAATTCCATCATTTGCAAGCTGCATTCCAAATAAGACGGAAAGAAACATGAGACTCGCCAATAAAAATGCTTTAAACATAAAAAGTTTCATCTTCCTCACCCTGCTTTCCCGTTCATTTATTTCCACTTAAAACTTGATTTGCTGACCTGATGTAAAATGATCTGCCCTGTTTCATTTTAATTCTACTTATTAATTCATATGAAAATGCTAGAGAAAGTAGAACCTCTTAATGAGTATAATAGCCGGTATTTGTCTGATCTACCGCCTTGTGAAGCGCGGCATTTAAGCCATTTGCAAGAAGATTGGCCATATCTTCGATAAACACATCAATTTCCTTTGGCGTTACCATTAAATTATGTCCTAGAGGAGCAAGTACTTCATAGATTAATTTTCTTTTCTCCTCTTCCGGAAGTGTCCCAACGATCCCTAGAAATGTTTTACGCTGCTCTTCCTCCGGCAAATCATTTTCCGTAAGCTTTTTTTTCTTTCCAAAAGTCAATCCTGACGGTATTAAAGAGCGGGATGGACGGTTGCCTTCCGTTAGTTCACGGCCAAAATGTTTTAAGATAAAATCAATCGTATCACTTGTAATCGTAACTGCATCCACCACTGTAGGAATTCCAAGCGCAATCACCGGAATGCCAAGCGTATCCTTACTTAGCTCTTTCCGCTTATTGCCTACCCCGGAACCGGGATGGATTCCTGTATCCGAAACTTGAATAGTTGTATTAACCCGCTCGATGGATCGTGATGCAAGCGCATCGATAACGATGACAAAATCCGGCTTAATGCTTTCGACAACACTTTTTATAATATCCCCCGTTTCAATTCCGGTAATTCCCATTACCCCCGGTGCCAATGCACTCACCGGCCGGTAGCCATCTTCGACATTTTCAGGCTGTAATTCAAAAAGATGACGGGTAATTAATAAGTTTTCGCATGTTTTCGGGCCAAGTGCATCTGGCGTTACATTCCAATTTCCCAGGCCGACAATCAGGCAGGAAGCTTGTTCATTTAACCCCATATGCTGTAAAAAACGATTCATTTCCTTCGCAAAAACCCGTTCAACGATTTTCTGCATTTCCGTATCCTGTTGGCGGATCCCTTCCATTTCAAAAGTTAAATAATGTCCCATTTTTTTGCCAATAGCTTCTTCACCTGCTTTTGTAACTTCTACAAATGACAGTTTAATGCCTTCCTCTTCCCGCTCCTTTAAGATGACCCCTTCTATTTTTGAGATATTTTGCTGGTCAAGTACCAGCTCTCTTGCTTCAATCGCTAAATCCGTTCTTACTGTATACTTACTTAAGTCAATCATAATGATCCCCCTTGTGATGACAAATATGTAGTAACAGCTTTTCCTTATTACTTAAAAAAAATGCACTGCGATAAAATAGTGATTTTCGAAAGCGGGCTGCCCCTTCAATATAGAATGGATGGAAGAAAAGTTAATTGCCCTGTGTATTGCATTATTTTCAAACGTTTGATAGAATATCATTTGTTCTTCATAAAATTCTTGAAGAGTTTTTTTCTTATAGTGCGTGTTCAAAAAGTTAACGAATTAGAAGCAAGAAGGCTTATCATTTGGTGACTTTTTGAACATCCTCTTATACATATTTCCGATTGTTAGGAGGTGAAGGCAAATGCCAAATATTAAATCAGCAATCAAACGTGTAAAAACAAATAATGAAAGCAACACTGTTAATACGACAATTAGATCTTCGATGAAGACTGCGATAAAAAAAGTCGAGGCTTCCGTTTTGAATAATGATGCAACATCTGCGGTAGAATATTATAAGGATGCTGCCTCTAAATTAGACAAAGCTGCACGAAAAGGGATTATCCATAAAAATGCCGCAACACGCAAAAAAGCACGCTTAATGAAAAAAGTAAATTCTTTAAAAGCGTAATTTTAATATTCAAAATGATAAAAAACGCACGGATAAGTAAATTTCCATGCGTTTTTTATTTATTTATTTATTTTATCGCAGATTAAGGGGCAGTGAATCTCCACAAAAGATAATGCAGTTAAAGCTAATCGTGAAAGGTGGAGATTTACTGCCCCAAAAAGCCCGATTGGTGAGATCAGGTTTTTCTTAGCGCTTTAGCTCTTAGTAAAATCAGTCAGGCTCCACGTGATAAGAATTTTCTTTGGGATTCAGCCCTTAGAAAAAACAATCGGGTTTTGCGCGACTAACCTTAAGTAGGGGAGAAAACCACTCCCCTACTTAAGGAAGTTTCACATTATCGCGGAGATGCTTCCTTCATCTATGAAAATATATTTGCTGTTGCAAACTTCGTTCACGACACTATTTCACTGACCTCTCTTGCAAATGAAACAAAAACAATTCGATTAGCAAATCTTTGTCCATTCCTCCGGTTTTCATTTGATAATCAGCCTCAGCAAGACGGGCAATAATGCCTGCAAGCTCTTTTTCGGAAAAATAACGGGATTGTGCTGAAGCCAATTTAACACGAAAAGGATGAATTTTAATAATAGCGGCTATCTGTTTTTGCCCGTACCCTCTTCCCGCTAATTCCTTTACTTGGTAAATAACGCGGAATTGACTGGTTAGCAGAGCTAATATTTTGATTGGCTCTTCATTTTGCTTGCGTAAATCATAATAGATCCGGAATGCCTCATCGATTTTTCGCTGCACTACTTTGTCCACTAATGTAAAAATATTTTGTTGCAAAGTACGGGAGACTAATTTTTCAACAGACTCCAGATTTATCTTTTTTTCCTCTCTGCAATAAAGTGCTAATTTCGCCATTTCACTTGCGAGCAGAAAAAGATTATTTTCCGTTAACAGCAGCAGTTTTTCCGCGGCATCGTCGTCAATGGAAACTTGATGAGCGCCGGCACTTTCACGTATCCAACTAATTAACTCTGTTTCCGTTAATTTTTTTGCTTCTAAAACAGCCGCAGATTTCTTTAATTGCTTTGTCAATTTTTTTCGTTCATCTAACTTTTCGTATGGAGCAAAAAAAACCAATACAGTAAAAGGAGAAGGTGCCAGCAAATAACGTTCCAATTTTTTTATATCGTGCTCAAGCCTATCTTTTCCTTTTTCGGCGGTTAAAAAAGATGGATTATGTAAAAAAATCAATCGCTTCTCCCCGATAAACGGGATTGTTTCCGCGTCTTCTATCGCTGTATCAATGACAGTTTCTTCTAAATCATAAGCAGCATAATTGAATTCCTGTTCTTCCTCTGTTAATACATTTTCAATAAGCAGTTGTTTTGTTTCATTCATAAGATACGATTCTGTACCATATAATAAATACAATGGAGAAAACTGTTTTGCTTTTATCTGTTTCCACAAATCGATCATCATTTTCGCTCCGTTCCGATTCTATTTCTACTTCTATCGTAAAGAAGGAACGCGTTTTTGACAAGGATGTCAGAAGGAATTGACACAAGATCGTTCTTATGCCAATTCCCGATCTATAATGAACGTCTCCATTAAAGCCCTAGGATCTTTCATGGAAACGGGAGTAATGGAAGCTGTAATAAGTAGTATTTCCTCTCTCAAAATGGATTATTGATGACAACTCTTGTCATGGCAGGAAAGAGTATTCGAGGAAAGCTGGATTTTTATTTATAAATCACTTATACTAATGGCGGGGAGGGGTATAATGTGAATGAATTTGAAAATAATGTTCAATCAAGACGTAATGATGTTACGGATTCTGCAGTAGGGTTTATTGTATCTTTTGGCTTTTTCGTTACATTATTCATCATTGCTACAGTGATTAAGTTTATTGGTTCATAATATTGCTTCGTTTCATCTTTTCAAATGAAAAAAGAGGATACTCCCGGCTTGAAGTAGAAAACGCAGCTGACCATCTGATTCTCCGGTAGTACGTGTACGAAAACGTGTTTACTTTAAACTCACATTTTTGTAAGCGCCGCCACTTCAAGCTCATTAGAGTTTAAAGCGGCGGTAATATTACTTATTTTCTTATTTTCGAAGAAAATTCAAAAAGTCACCGAATGTGAAGCGGCGAACCTTTTCAATTATCATTTGAACACACAACTAGATTGGCTTGGCCTATGCCGCAACCGAGGCAGGGTGGAAAATTGCATTATTCCTTTCTTGTTTAGACACTGTATTTTATGGCGATTGCAGCAAAAATGTTCCTTTTTCCCCTTGAAAAACATACTGAATCGCGCCATGTTGATTAGTTTGTAATATTTTCACACGATGGGACGCTAAAGTATCCAGTACTTCCTGATGAGGATGGTCGAAGCGGTTGTTTTTTCCCGCAGAAATCACCGCTATATTAGGAGACAATTGTTGCACAAACGCCGGACTTGTCGACGTTTTGCTGCCATGATGGGCAACTTTTAAGACATCGGCGGATAGATGACGATATTTATTCAGTAAATTTCTTTCCCCTTCTTGTTCAATGTCACCTGTAAATAACCATTTTAATCCCCCCATCTTTGTATACAGCACAAGTGACTGGTTATTTCCGCTATCTGGACTATTTTTTTGCGGAGCTAAAAAGGTAAACTTATATCCTGCTGCTTCCCAACCCTGTCCTTCAAAAGCAAAATGAACAGGGATGTTTTTTTCTTCTGCCAGTTGCAAAATTTCCATTTCAACATCGCTTTTATTTATTGCCGCCGGTAAAACGACTTCCCGTATATTCAACTCCTTCATTAAAGAAAAGGCGCCTCCGATATGATCGAAATCTCCGTGAGTCAAAATTAACTTGTCAAGTTTTGTGATGCCTTTGCTTTTCAAATAAGGAAGTACAACATCTTCACCAACTTCAAATGGATCTTTTTTCATTTGCCAGTCTTCGGTTGCAAAAGGCAGCACTCCTCCTGTATCGATTAAATAGATCCCCTTTCGAAACGGGAGCTCGATGAGAATACTGTCCCCTTGACCGACATCAATAAATGTTACACTCCCCTTAGGATTGACATGCATGATAAAGTGTTGCAGAAACAAGAGGGAAACTGGAATAAGGAAAAGCAGCAAAAATTTTCTGGTATTTTTAATTTTTTCCCACTGTTGAAAAAAAACAAAAAGGCCAATTATATAGAAGGGAACGAGAAAAAGCGGCGGCTTTCCGGGAACGATTGTAGTAAAAGGAAGACGGACCAAACATTTAGATATAAGTTCCAATAGCTTAAGAAATTCATTAAGTGGCAGCAAAAACGGCGTTATCCCGGATCCGAAAACAAGCGAAAGCAGAAAGCCAATATAAAAAGCAGGAGAGAGAAGGAACGTAAACACGGGAATAAAAACTAAATTCGTAATAAACCCGGCAAGGGAAATTTCATAAAAATGATCTAAAACGATCGGAATCGAAGCAAGCTGAGAGGTAAGTGTAGTAGCAAAAATAACAGAAAACATGTTATCATACTTTTTAAAAATCGTTGCTGCCGAAAGCAGGAGGAACAATGTAATGGTAAACGAAAGCTGAAAGCCGATATCATAAATGATAAACGGGTTATAAAAAATATAACAAATAAAAGCAATACTGAATATATCAATAGTCGGTAATTTACAGTATTTTTTCGTGATCAGCACAAGCATTAACATGAGTGTTGCCCGGATTACGGATGGTGCTCCCCCTGTTAAAATGCAGTACAGCGGCAAAATCAACAGTAACACTGTTACTGCCTTTTCTCTTGTGATTCCAAGCCGGATTAAACCGTAAAAAAAGAGCGAGGCAATAAATACAACCTGCATGCCGGAAATTGCCAATAAGTGAACAATACCAAGCTTTTGGTAAGTTTCATAGGTATCGCTATCTATTAATTCTCTCTCGCCAAACAATAGCGCTGCTGCAAGCGGAACAGAGTCTTTGGGAAAATGTCTTTCGATATGGCGAATTCCTTCCTCCCTAAGAAGTTTCAGCTTCGCTATTATCGGTCGCTTAAGACTGTTGCATTGCGAAAGCTCAAGCCGGTCAGGTTCCAGAATCCAATGAATCGCATGCTGTTTTAAATATCGTTTGTAATCAAAAGCATTTTCATTTGAGGCAGGTGGCGGCGCTTCTAACGATCCCTCCATGACACAAGTCAGACCAGAGAGATTTGTCCGGAGCAGCTTTTGCTTTTTTTCTTTAGAAGTAATTTTATATCGCAGTGCCAGCTTTTCTTGATAGCGGTTGTCTTTTACGACCGTTGACAGGATGTCGCCATCTATCTTTCCGCTGTCTAAAAAGGTTACCTTAAACAGTTTTTCTTTACCGGAAAGGATCGATTCGTTATTTGCTTGTAAGGTGTATGAACGAATAAAAAAGAGAAGCATTACGATTAACATCAACAGCATTTCGCTTCGGGATGCGCGTTTGTTAATGGCAAATATCAAAAATAGGAAGAGTGCAAGCAGTGCGAAGATGGAGCTTTCCAATGCGGTGCAAACAGCTAGCAGACCCGCTCCGGCAAAATATAACCATTTTCCTTGCAATACGAGTCATCCTTTCGCTAATCATACTGATAGAATTACAAACAGTTTATAGAGTAAAGACCTCCCAAAATCCATCAGGCAGAGCAGAGTCTCCGCCTGATCCTAAGTTTAGCTTGGCCTTTCTTTTTTCTGTGCATTGATTAAATGGTGCAACAAATCACTATTCTCCACTTTTACGATTGAGACATTTGCTGTCTTAAACAATTCCTGCGCATAAGATGAATTTTTATAATCAAAGGCATAATAAACTGTTTTGATCCCAGCCTGAATGATCGCTTTGCTGCATGCAAGACATGGAAAATGCGTAACATATATTTCTGCTGCTTCTGTTGGAACACCGAATTTGGCACATTGCAAAATGGCATTCACTTCTGCATGAATCGTCCGCACACAATGGTTGTCCACGATGTAACAGCCTTCGTCAATGCAATGCTTGTCTCCTGCAATAGATCCATTATAGCCAGCAGCAATAATCCGCTTGTCTCTTACAATTGTTGCGCCGACAGCAAGTCTCGTGCAAGTACTCCGAAGGGCGATTAATTGGCTTTGTGCCATAAAATATTGATTCCATGAAATTCTTTCCACATGTAACAACTCCTTTTGCTATCTGATTTTCATCATAAGGGAAGAACACATTTTTAAAAAGACTTTTCTAAATCTTTTTCGTCTATGACTTAGAAAAGCTATTTTACCAAACATGCTTTTAGACTTAAATATTTCCATTTTCAAAAAATGATCCCGTAATAATAAAGCATGCATCTTAACTAGTGAACAGTAATTTCCTCTTTAATTTTTTCAAACGTTTTTCCGCCAATGCCGCTGACTTCCTGTAAGGCTTCCACAGTCTTAAAGGGGCCGTTTGTTTCGCGGTATTCGATGATGGCCGCAGCCTTTGACGGCCCAATCCCTGTTAATGTTTGCAGTTCCTGCTCATCTGCTTTATTAATATTAACTGCCGTATCTTCTTTCCCGGGAGATATGGCAGCGGCTGGATCTGTGATTTCCTCGCCAATTTCCGGGATGTAGATAACCTCCTCATCTTCTACTTTCTTTGCAAAATTGACCCTTTTTTCATCTGCCGTTTCAAGCATTCCTCCAGCCATTTTGATAACCTCAATTACTCTTGTGCCATGCTTCGTTTCATACACTCCCGGCTTAATAACGGCTCCTTTAATATCAACAATAATGGTGGAAACGGCTCCTTCTTCCTGATCGGCAGCTTCTTTTTCATCATTGTTTACGTCTTCATTCTGACTAATATTATTTACCGCATCTTTTGTGTCTTCTTCCAGCCAGGCTTGCGATCCGCTGTTCCAGGATGACCAAAAGCAATAAAAAATTACAATTAACACAGCGGCTGCAATATAAAGATAGCTTTGATGTTTTTTTATCCATTGCAACACTTTGTTATCATTCCTTTCTGAAGCATATTTCCTATCTGCTTCATATTCTGTTAGTGTCCGTGTTCAAAAGTTAGAGAAAATTAGTAATTGACAAAGGAAATATCGGAGTATTTTATCGCAGATTAAGGGGCAGTAATACCCCCGCCTCAAAAATAGAGGTGAAACCAATCATTTTAGGTGGGGGATAAACTTTATGACTGCTTAACAATTGTTTTATTCATGCTACCGTAATAGTAAGGTGGAAACCGGAGTAATATTTTTTTGAAAAGTTAATCAGTTTAGAGGACCTGCTGAAAAAGAAACTATCTGCTGCCAACATCATAAGAAAAGGTTTTTAAAAGGATGGGGTTGCGGAGAAACGATCACAGTATGAGTGAGAAAGCGAAAATATCTTTGAACATCTCTTTCAGGCAACACCTGCCGTGTTCAAAGTTGATAATGAAGCATATTTTTTTATTATTCTTCATACAGTTTAATAATTCCTCCTATTTTCATTAAATTTTCCCGAAATGGTCGGACATCTTCAATGCCGACCATTTCATTTATCGCAGATTAAGGGGCAGTAATACCCCCGCCTCTAAGCGAAGCGTAGGGGGATTTCCCAATCAGGTGGAGGAGAGTCACCTTCTGATTCCCCTAGTTTTCCGTTTACTGAAACGAGTTCACTCAGCACCCTGTTTTTCAGATTTCCATTCTCTTTAGCTTTTTCCGGCAACAAAAAAGATCCGTTCTGCTGTTTCTAATGCGGCAGCATCGTCAAAGTCACCAATAATCTGTAACACAGTAAAGCCGGCAGCTTGCAACCATCTTCTGTATACATTAATTGGAAACGTACGTTGCTTATGAAGCTCATCAAAGCGCTGATATTGTTTTGTTTTATGATCAAGTGAAAAAAAGCTAAGCTCATGTTCGACACTATTTTCATAATCACCTTGGAAGCACTGCCAAATATAGCTTATTTCTTCACCATTGTATGCAAATGTTTGGTGGGAAAATTGTGTATTCATTTTATAAATGCTGTGTACATCAAAAAGGAACAAACCGCCGGCCGTTAAATGTTTGTAAACAGCTTGAAAAGTTTTTTTCACATCGTTTTCACTTTCTAAGTAATTGAGAGAATCACAAAAGATGCCAACAGCATCAAATATTCCTAAGCCATCCAGATCTGTCATATTTTTTTCAAAAAAAAGTAACTTTTGTTGGTAATGGCTGGCCTTTTCCTGTGCAATCGCCAACATATCACTTGAAAGGTCGACGCCCGTAACCTCGAAACCGGAAGCAGCTAAGCGCACAGATAGTTCACCAGTTCCGCAAGCAAGATCAAGAAATTTTTCCCGCTTTCCACCATATTTAGAGAAGATCATTTGAATAAGTTGGAGCCATTTTTCATATGGGACATCTTTCATCAATTGATCGTATAAATAAGCGAATTTTCCATACATCATTTGTTAAGACTCGCTTAAAACGGACTCAACGGGTGCGTCTCCCCATAGCCGTTCTAATTTATAATAGTCTCTCTCATCACGGTGAAAAACATGAGCCACAATATCGCCAAAGTCAACAAGAATCCAGCGGGCTTGTTCGTACCCCTCTATTGTTTTAACTAAAAATCCAAGTTCTTCAGCCTGCTCCTTCATTTCCCGAACAATTGCTTGAACTTGTTTATCGGAGTTGCCGTGACAAATAATAAAATAATCGGCAACAAGCGAAATTCCCTTCATGTTTAATACGACAATATCTTCTGCTCTTTTATTATCTGCTGCTTTTACTGCTGCCTGTAGTAAGCTATTTTCAGTCATCCATTTCGCCCTTTCAATTTGTTTTTGTTTGCTTATTTCGCAAGTGAGAGGCTGGAACTGGTACGTGAGAATATGTTGAAACTCACCGCTAACCTCTCACTTGGAGCGCCTTACGCTTTTCTTTTTGTCCAGCTCCGAGCGCTAAACCGTACGGCTGTTTCACCATTTGGATCGAAGGCAAACTGCGCCTTCGGTCCAAATGCCTCCAACAGCCTATCGGTTTGACCAAGCGCCCTCCGCTTTTCTTTTTGTCCAGCTCCGGGCGCTAAACCGTACGGCTGTTTCACCATTTGGATCGAAGGCAAACTGCGCCTTCGGTCCAAATGCCTCCAACAGCCTATCGGTTTGACCAAGCGCCCTCCGCTTTTCTTTTTGTCCAGCTTCAGGCGCTATCGGCTCGAGGTCTTAAGTCAAGCGTACATAAAGTCAAAAAGCGGACTTTATGTACGCTTGGCTTAAGCTTGTCGCCGATGGGCAAGCGCCTTACGCTTTTCTTTTTACCATATCATTATATGTTTTGAAGGTAGCTGGGAATACTGGGACTTGTTTTTTGAGCAAATAGATAATGCTGTTTGTAATTGCTGCCAGCATTGCCTGCTGTAAATCTGATTTTGCGAGAGTTCTTACCTCTTCTACACCGGGAAATTGTCTGCCAGGCTCTATATAATCAGCGAGATAAATAATTTGCTCTAAAATCGTCATCTGCGGTCTTCCGGAAGTATGGTAACGTATTGCCGAAAGAACAGCCTCATCATGAATTCCCGCTTCTTTTTCCACTAAATAGGCGCCTGCAGGAGCATGCCATAACTCGCTGTTATATGTGAGCAGCTCGTCCCCTAAACGTTGTTCCTTTATAATCTTTGCCAATTCTTCCTTTGGACGGTACTTTGCATAATCATGAAAAATCGCAGCGAGCTCTGCCTTTTTTTCATTTTCCCCAAAACGGTCCGCTAATAATACAGCCGTTTCCATTACACCGATTGTATGCTTGTACCGTGCTTCTGTAAGCTGATCCTTTACTAATAATAATGCATCCTCACGCTTCATATAATGCATTCTCCTTGATATATTTTTCAACCGCTTCATGCACCAAATATTTAATTGTCCTCCCCGCCAGGATGCGTTCGCGAATGATACTGGAAGAAATATCAATGCTTGGCACGTCAACATATAGAAGCGGGTAAGGGCTTTGTCTGTGATGCTCGGGCCGTTTCACGCCAATAAATTGAACAAGCTTGATTAATTGATTAATTTTATACCATTTAGGTAAATATTCAATCATATCTGCACCGATAATAAAATAAAATTTCGTTTCAGGGTATTTTTCCATTAATATCTTCATTGTATCATATGTATAGGATTTTCCTGCACGTAACATTTCAATTGGCTCAATTTTAAAATAAGGATTTCTACAAATTGACAGTTTCAGCATATTTATACGGTCTTCATTACTTACATTTGCCGTTTTCTCTTTATGAGGAGGATTATCGTTTGGCATAAACCAAATTTCATCTAAATCAAAAGCAAACTTCACTTCATTTGCAATAATAAGGTGCCCGATATGTGGCGGATCAAACGTCCCCCCAATGATTCCTATTTTATTCACTTCCTGCTCTCCACCCTCCGTTACGGCAACACAATCTGTTTATTTTCTGATGATTCTTTGTATAAAACAATCACTCTGCCGATGACCTGCACTTTTTCTGATTTCGTTTCTTCACTTAATTGATCGGCAACCGCGTTAATATCTTCTTCACAATTTTGTAACACTGTGATTTTGATTAACTCACGGACTTCAAGCGCTTCGGAGATTGTAGAAATCATATTGCGATTTACTCCGCCCTTCCCCACTTGAAAAATCGGCCTCAAGTGGTGTGCCTTTGCCCGTAAAAATCGTTTTTGCTTTCCTGTTAACATGATAAACCTCCAAGTTGTTTTTCAATATTATGCTTCATTCTAGCTACATCCGGGAAAAAGCCGAGCCACTTTTCAAATGCCAGTGCCCCCTGATAAGCAAACATACTGACACCATTTTGAATAAAAGCTCCCTGTTCTCTTGCTTCCCGTAAAAAGCGGGTTTCAAACGGATTGTAGATAATATCACTTACAACGCTTGCAGCCGGTAATTGTGCAAGTGAAAATGGGGAAGCATCTACGTCCGGTAACATGCCGATAGTAGTTGTTTGCACGATTATTTGATAATCAGCAAGCTTTTGCTCCGCTTCTGAAAAAGAGATTGCCTTTGACTCAGTCTGATACGGACAATCCTCGATTAATTTTTTTGCCCTTGAAACAGTCCGATTACAAATATCTAATCGTTTCACACCTGCTTGTGCCATCGTGTAATAAATAGCCCGGGCCGCTCCGCCGGCTCCGACCAGCAGTACCGATTTTGCAAATAAATCAAGCTTCTCGTCCAGCAGGCCTTGCATATAGCCATTGCCGTCCGTGTTATATCCGATAAATTTTCCGTTTTGATTGACAACCGTATTGACTGCGCCTATTGCTTCTGCCAGCGGGTCAAGTTCATCCAAAAAAGGGATAATCGCTGTTTTATGCGGTACCGTAATATTGAATCCATTAAACTGGTCATTTTTCATTTTTAAAAATTCTTCTCCTAACTTATCCGGATGTACGAGTATTGCTTTATAATATGCATCTATATTGTAATACGCAAATAAATCATTATGCATTGCCGGTGATAAAGAATGGGCAATAGGATAACCAATAACAGCAAATTTCTTCAATTATATCTCCCTCCATTCCCGAAATTAGTAGAAATGAATTGCGGACCAATGTCCCTCACTGATTCACCTAAGTTTCCGCTTGGTAAAACGAGTTCACCGACCTGTCCTTTAAATAAGTGATTTCCTTACAATTGCGTGCACCCCTTTTGGTACATATACGGCAATTTTTGCCCCCGGCTGATTAATGGTAATCCAGCCGAGTCCGGATATCACGACATCGATTTTTTCCTCTTTTATAAAAAATTCGTTCCTAACCAATGGAGGAAACTCATTCATGGATGCTTTCCGCGGCGGAGTTAACATTTCTCCAAGATGCCTGGCATACAAATCGGGTGCCTGTTCGGTTTTTGTGCGATGAATCGGCAGCTCATTTGCAAAATAACAAACAAACGATCTTTTTCCTCCGCTCAGATAATCAAACCTTGCCAATCCACCAAAAAATAAAGTTTGTTTTTCTTGCAATTGATAAATTTTCGGCTTCATTTCCTTTTTCGGAGTGATCATTTTTAAATCCTGTTTATCAACATAGTGCGCCATTTGATGATGATTGATGATTCCCGGTGTATCAATAATTGCTTCTCCGTCTGCCAGCGGAATTTCAATCTTATTAAGCGTCGTTCCCGGAAATGGCGATGTTGTGATTACATCCCCTTCTCCGCTTACTTCTTTAATTAACCTGTTAATAAAGGTTGATTTCCCGACATTTGTACAGCCGACAACGTATACCTTTTTCCCATTTCGGTAATGCTCAATTGCCTCAGCGGCTTCCCTGATGAATAAGCCTTTTTCTGCACTTATTAAGTATACATTTTCTGCTTTTAAACCAAGCAGTTTTACTTCATGTCTCATCCACTGGATAAGCTTATTTCTCTTTACGGATTTAGGTAAAAGATCAATTTTATTGCCGATTAATAAAATATTATTTTTTCCAACGAATCGATGTATACCGGGAAGCCAACTGCCATTAAAGTCAAATATATCAACTATTTTCACGATAAGTGCATCTTCATTAGCAATTTCCGAGAGAATTTGTAAAAAATCATCATCTGTTAAGCTGACATTCTCTATCTCATGATAATGCTTCAACCGAAAACAGCGTCTGCAAATGATTTCTTCCTTTTCTAACGCGGATGGCGGCACATAACCTATTTCATCCGGCCGTTCGCTCTGGATTGCAGCTCCACAGCCAATACAATACAGTTGTTGATTCAATCCTATTCCTCCCATTTTAGTAAGCCTTTTTTGTGAAACCACTTAAGAACCCGTCTTTCCAAAATCCGGTTAAAGCGTGTAATCAAACCATCCGTTTGCACAACCGGGATCACTAATACTGTATAAAAGCCGCCTCTATTCCCGCCTAAAATATCAGTGAATAATTGATCACCGATCACAACGATTTCTGTTTTTTGCAGACTCATTTCTTTCAGAGCTTCGTAAAAAGCCCGCTTTAAAGGTTTTCTTGCTTTAGAAATAAACGGAATTTGCAGAGGTTCTGAGAAAATTTTTACCCGGTTTTCATTATTATTTGAAACAATCGTAATCTGTATCTCGTTTTTTTTCATTTCGGCAAACCAATTGATAATCGCCGGAGTTGCCATAGGACGATCCCATTCAACTAATGTATTATCAAGATCTGTTATAATCCCTTTTATCCCTTTTTCTTTTAACTGCTCCGGGCGAATTTCTAATACGCTTTTCACTTGTTGGTTTGGTAAAAATTTCTTCAACATCTATCTTTGCACCTCATTCGTCCAACCGTATTTTACCGTATTATCATACCATGAAGTGTCAATGTGATAAACTACTGTTTCATTCGTCATTCTTCGACGGCTAATTCTTTTCTTATGTATTAAAAGAAAAATATTTGATGAGATATATTCTGGAAAAAGCTTGTCCATTTATGAAACAGGATAATTTTGAATCAATCTGTGAAAAATATTTTTCGACAAAATGACGGTCTTTCCAACATTGTGGATAACTTTACCCACATTATACACATTAATATAGCAGGAATTGTTTCCTTTATAAACAATTTAACCACAGGTTATCCACCGGATCCTGTGGATAACAAGAACAGTTGTTCTAATTGTTTTATTCTGATAAAGTAAGAGTACAGCATGAACATCGCATTTTTATTACATTTAAAACACATAAATCCCATATACCGACTTACATTAACCTTAAAGCGAGGTGAATCTGATATGCGCAAGTTATCAGATGAGTTATTAATTGAGTCTTATCGCAAAGCAACAGAGCTTAAACTCAGTATTGATTTTATCCGCCTTATCGAAAAAGAAATTCAGCGTCGTTCTCTCACTCACAAAATTAAAGCCTCATCCTAATCCCTTCGGCGGAATCTTCAGACGGTGACTTTGTTTTCAAGTTTCCTGCGTGGATTCCTGAACTAACCTTTGAAAGAGAAAAAGGGTATCGCAGAAATTCTGTGATACCCTTTTTCTTTTTCATATACGTAAGGAGGAAGATCCCCCTCAAAAACGGGATGATTCAATCGGGCTGGGTAGAGTCTCCGCCCGATTCCCGATTTTTTCCCGCTGATACTAATTCACTTTGTGACATCGTTTATTTATCAGCCGTTAATGCTAAAAATTCTTCAACATCATTCATACAAAGCCGGACGCCATTTTCCCAAAATTGCGGTTTTGTTAAATCAACTTGCAAATGCTTCATCGCCAAATCTTCCACTTTCATCGAAGCAGTGTCTTTTAATAGGTTCATATATTTCTTTTCAAAGCCTTTTCCTTCTTCAAGGCTTTTTGCATAAATGCCAAGTGAAAATAAATAACCGAACGTGTAAGGGAAATTATAAAAAGGAACACGTGTAATATAAAAATGCAATTTTGACGCCCAAAAATAGGGATGATATTCGGCCAATGCCCCGCCAAACGCTTCTTTTTGTGCTGCTGTCATAAGTTCATTTAACTTTTCAACGCTGACAATCCCTTTCTTCCTTTCCTCATAAAATCTCGTTTCAAAAAGAAAACGCGCACGCAGATTCATAAAGAAAGCAACAGAACGGGCAACTTTATCTTCCAGCAAGGTGATTTTTTCTTCACGTGAAACGGCATTTTTCACGGCTGCATCCGCCACAATCATTTCCGCAAAGGTAGAAGCAGTTTCTGCAACATTCATTGCATAAGAGCGATTCAATGTCGGCAGACCGTTCATGGAATACGTGTGAAAGCCGTGGCCTAATTCATGAGCCAGAGTCGAAACATTTGATTGCGTGCCGGAAAAGGTCATAAATATTCTTGATTGCTTGCTTTCGGGAAAAAACGTACAAAAACCGCCTGCGCCTTTACCGGGACGATCCTCCGCTTCGATCCAACGGCCGGCAAACGCCCTCTCCGCAAATGCAGGCAATTCGTCACCAAATTTAGAAAATTGTTTTATGATAAATTCCGCGCCTTCCTGGTACGTAATTTTTTTACCACCGTTTCCAAGCGGTGCATCGACATCATACCAGCTCAATTTTTCCAATCCAAGCAGCTTTGCTTTTCGCTCGAGAAATTTAACGAAAGTCTCTTTATGATCGGAAATCACTTTCCACATTGTTTCAAGCGTACCTTTTTCCATGCGGTTAATATCAAGCGGTTCTTTTAAAACATCCTGCCATCCTCTCGCTTGATACACACTTAAACGAAAGCCTGCCAAATGATTTAACGTATGTGCCAAATAATTTGCCTGTTCTCCCCAGGCAACTTCCCAATTTTGAAAAACGTTTTGACGGACACTTCGATCCGGGCTGTGCATCAAATTCGCGGCCTGACCGACAGAGAGCGACTGATCTTCTACTTTGACTCTCATTTGCCCGCTTATTACGTCATACAATTGCCCCCCCAGGCATGATACCCGTCCACACTAAGAGAATTAATAAGCGACTCCTCTTCCTTTGACAACTTCTCTTCTGCTCTTGTCCGTCTCTCCGTTAATACAAATGTCAAAGGCTTTAATTCTTCATCTTCCAAAATACTTTTCCAAACAGATTCTTCAATAGTTGTTAATTTATCATCAAATATTGTTAATACTGTTTGAAATCCTGCGCTAAGTGAAGTATTACGGGCAAGAATTTCTTTCGCTTTTTTATCCGCGGTATTTTGCGCCTGCAAACAGCTGGCAAATGCCCCGGCCTGGCGGAGCTGTAATGCAATCTTTTCAAAATACTTTAGAATATTTTTGATCGGAGCCAGATCAGAAAGAGAATTACTTGGCTCCCAATTATGTACTTCAACTTTAAATTTTTCGATGTTCTTTGCAGTTATATCCAAATGTTCTGCTAATTGAGGTGAATCGCTCCCTCCTGGAAAAAATACATCGAGATCCCAAACAGGATTGTATGCTTGCTTACTCATTTTTGTTCCTCCTTTTTTTCTTTAGATGCTATAAGCTTGCCATTACGGTGGTCAGAGGCCGGAAAAAATCTTTTGCAACCCGCTATACGAATTTTTCCAATCTGGCTTTTCATCCATTATTCATTATATAGTTTTTATTGTTTCATTGCTA
>JAGKQJ010000220.1 GCA_017898095.1 Bacillaceae bacterium Marseille-Q3522
CAAGTGATACCGTATAATAAGGGTTATACAATGAAAATTTAATAAAAGTTAGTTCCTAAAACGGTTGAAATTCTAATTAGTTGTCGCAAAATTTTCACTTAATTTCCATAATTTAACGTTTACAAAGACAAATTCACTTTTAAAAAGTTGTACATCACATTCAGGAGGAAAGTAATGAAAAAATTAACGATTATCGGTGCCGGATCGATGGCAGAAGCGCTGATTTCCGGATTGACAAAGAGCACACTCATTGATAATAAAAACATTTGGGTGACAAATAACAGGAACGAAAAACGGCTTCATTTTTTACATCAACAATACAGTGTTTCTGTATCCTACCAAATGAAAGAATTGTTGAATGAAGCAGAGGTGATTATCCTTGCCATGAAACCAAAAGATATCGCCTCTGCCCTTAACAAACTGAAGCCTTATTTAACAAGTAACGTCTTGCTTATTTCTGTTGTTGCCGGGGTATCCGTCAAAAGCATCGAAGCACTAACAGAGCAGCAGCTTGCAGTCGTGCGGGCAATGCCTAATACTTCAGCGATGATAGGAAAAGCAGCCACTGCCCTGACACTAAACAACTATGTAACGGAAGTGCAGACAGCTTTAGCACAGAACATCTTCCAAACAGTCGGGATGACGAAAATTGTTACCGAAGAACAGCTTGATGCGGTGACTGGCTTATCTGGCAGCGGTCCCGCTTATATTTACTACCTCGTAGAAGCAATGGAAAAAAGCGCGTTAGAAATCGGTCTGGACAATCAGCTGGCGACGGAGTTAATCGTGCAAACACTTGTCGGAGCAGCGGCAATGCTTACCGTTTCGCCAAAAACACCTGAACAATTGCGCAAAGAAGTGACCAGTCCCGGCGGTACGACAGAAGCTGGCTTAAAAATTTTGCAGGCGCATCAAGTACAAGAAGCATTTGTCCAGTGCATTAAAGCGGCTACCGCAAGGTCAAAAGCAATGGGAGACGAAATTACCGCACGCTTAGAAACTACATAATATTTTTACGAAAATACCAGTGAACATATCAGAATACTGTGCATATTTTTTCCGAACTTCCTTGATTGCTGTTATACTATTAATGTGTTCAAAAATTTGCAAAAAAGCAATGAAGGAGGCAGATTTTTTACTATGGGAGCTCTTCTTTTTTCTCCTTATACATTAAAGGATGTTACATTTAAAAATCGGATCATTATGGCACCAATGTGCATGTATTCAAGTGACAACAGCGGCAAGGTGAAAAACTTTCACCTTGTACATTACGCTTCCAGAGCAATCGGGCAGGTTGGCTTAGTGATATTAGAGGCAACCGCAGTCACTCCGCAAGGGCGGATTTCAGAAAAAGATTTAGGCATTTGGGATGATGCCCATATCGAAGGCTTGCAGCAGTTAACTACAGAAATAAAAAAGTATGGCGCAAAAACAGGAATCCAGCTCGCCCATGCCGGTAGAAAAGCGGATGTCGAAGGTGATATCATTGCCCCGTCAGCGATTCCATTTAATGAAAAAATGAAGACACCACAGGAAATGTCGGCAGCGGATATCGAAGCAACCATTCAAGCGTTTAAAAATGGAGCGGAAAGGGCAAAAAAAGCCGGATTTGACGTGATCGAACTTCATGCAGCACACGGCTATTTACTGAATGAATTCCTTTCCCCGTTAACAAATCAGCGGACAGACTCATATGGAGGCTCTGCTGAAAACCGCTATCGTCTTCTAAAGGAGGTCATTGAAGCAGTAAAAACAGTATGGGACGGTCCTTTATTTGTACGGATATCCGCTTCCGATTATCATGAAGCAGGATTACATATTGATGACTATGTACAAATTGGCCGGTGGTTAAAGGAACAAGGCGCCGATTTCATTGATGTCAGCTCGGGTGCGGTTGTCCCGGCTTCGATCCACGTTTATCCCGGTTATCAAGTACCTTTTGCCGAAAAAATTAAGCAGGAAGTACAAATTCCTACAGGAGCTGTCGGTTTAATAACAACCGGCATACAAGCCGAGGAAATCTTACAAAATAAGCGCGCAGATATGATACTTCTTGCCCGTGTCCTGCTGCGTGACCCGTATTGGCCGCGAACTGCAGCCAAAGAACTCGGAACAAGCATTGAGGCCCCGACGCAATATAACCGCGGCTGGTAAGCAATAGAAGTATCTGGTGGTGGAGAAGGAACAGGATCCTTTCGCCTGAAAAAGGCATCCCGAACCTAATTAAAAAAAATAATGAATCCGTTGCGACAGTTACATTACGGCTCTCCTTCCTAGAAAAAAGAGACTGATTTTCGGGAAAAGCTGAAAATCAGTTTCTTTTTTTAAAAAGAATTCAAGTCGAAAATTACATTTCCAGGCTGTTTTATTTCTCTAAACATGCCATTATAGAAAACTCTTTAAAGTCTTCCGCCATTACGGTATTGGGAAATATCTCCTTCGCTTCGTTTAGTAATATCTTCCATTCTTTGCGGTCGTAACGTGAACTTATATGAGTTAAACATAAGCGTCGCACTGCGGCTTTTTTTGCCAGTTCCGCAGCTTGTGCCGTTGTCGAATGAAAGTATTCATGAGCCAAATCATGATCGGCTTTTGCAAATGTTGCTTCATGAACAAGAAAATCAGCTTCCTTTGCTAACGTGTACCTCGAAGAGCATTCCCTTGTATCGCCAAGAATTGTTACAATTCTGCCTTTTTTTTCCGGACCGATAAATTGATTCGCGTTGATCGTAACACCGTCTTCCGTTATTACGTCTTCCCCGTTTTTTATTTTTTTGTAAATCGGACCTGGTTTAATACCTGCGGCAATTAATTTATCTGCAAGTAAAGTTCCGGGTCGGTCCTTTTCCGTTATGCGATAGCCGTAAGAAGGCAATCCATGATCAAGCATGTGTGCCTCAACGGTAAATTGCTCATCATTAAAAATAACTCCTTCTTCAATTTCCGTTATAATAAGCGGGTATCTTAAAAATGTACCGCTGCTTTTTAAACTTATTTCCACATAATCCTTAATTCCTTTTGGTCCGTAAATGTTTACGGTTGATTCACCTCCCTGAAAGGAACGGCTTGAAAGCAAACCGGGAAGACCGTAAATATGATCGCCATGCATATGGGTAATAAAAATTTTTTCGATTTTTCGCGGCTTAATACTTGTCTGCAAAATTTGCTGTTGCGTCCCTTCCCCGCAATCAAAAAGCCAGATCGCTTTACGTTCTTCCAATAATTTGAGCGCAATCGCAGAAACATTGCGCAGCTTTGCCGGGATTCCGGCTCCTGTCCCTAAAAATAAGATATCCATCCGTTATTATCTCCTTAATATATGCCATCCTTTGTTTTCCGTCTTATAAATTATCTATTAAATCGGAAAGACTTACAGATCGGAAAAAATCCAATCCTTATCAGATATCCGAATTTCCACCATCTATCATATCGTTAAGATACTGTTCATTTCAACCGCAAGAAGCATTATCGGTGACTTTTCTATTCCTTTCATAGTATGATAAAAAAGTTAATGGAACAAGGTGCTTATAGCAGGCGTGAATATTTTAACCGGAACGGAATGGGCATGGATATAGCATGTAATAGAAAAATACAAAGTGCGGGTAAATATATTCGAACCTGTTCGAGCAAACTATAGGAGAGTAAAGCACCTCCTTAATATTTTCACAGAAAAGAGGTATGTGAATGGTGGAACATAATGCATTATTAATTATTTTTGGAGCAACCGGGGACTTAGCGAATCGTAAACTATTCCCCTCGCTGTATAGATTATACCAAAAGGGCCAGCTTGCTGATTTTGCAGTTATTGGTGTAGCAAGAAGGTCACTAACAAACGAACAATTCCAGGAAAGAGTAGAAAGGTCTGTTAAAGAGGAAATAAAAGAAAATCATGAACATAGCAAAGAATTTGCCGCCCATTTTACTTACCATTCTCACGATGTAACGGATTCTGAATCTTACTTAGAATTAAAACAATTGGCGGAACAATTGGATCATCAATATCATTTAAATGGAAATCGCATCTTTTATTTAGCGATGGCTCCCGAATTCTTCGGCACCATTGCGATTCATTTAAAGGAAGACGGATTAACAGACGTATCCGGCTTTAAGCGGCTTGTCATTGAGAAGCCGTTTGGGCATGATTTGCAGTCGGCAATAGAATTAAATCAACAAATCCGCCAGGCCTTTCCTGAAGATGAAATCTATCGGATTGACCACTATTTAGGCAAAGAAATGGTACGGAATATTGAGGTTATCCGTTTTGCAAACGCGATTTTCGAGCCGTTATGGAATAACCGTTATATCTCCAATATTCAAATAACCTCCAGTGAAGTGCTTGGTGTGGAAGAACGGGGCCGTTATTATGAGAGAAGCGGGGCTTTACGTGATATGGTACAAAACCACATCATGCAAATGGTTGCCCTATTGGCAATGGAACCCCCGATTCGCTTAGCGACGAACGAGATTCGTTCAGAAAAAGTAAAAGTACTGCGTGCCTTGAGACCGCTTGAAGGTGAAGAAGTCAACGAGTATTTTGTCCGCGGCCAATATGGGGAAGGCAATCTCGGCAGCAGGCACGTTCCGGCATACCGCAATGAACAAATGGTTGATGCGAATTCGAATACAGAAACTTTTGTCGCCGGAAAATTAATGATTGATAACTTCCGCTGGGCCGGTGTGCCGTTCTACATTCGTACAGGAAAAAGAATGGCAGCAAAATCGACAAAAATTGTCGTCCAGTTTAAGGATATCCCAATGAATCTGTATTATCAATCGGAAAAAACGTTAAATCCTAATTTACTTGTCATTCAAATTCAGCCGGACGAAGGGATTACTCTCCGTTTAAACGCGATAAAAGGCGGAAGAAGTTCGGATGCCACTCCGGTTCAACTCAATTATACATGCCAGGGAATTGACTGTTTAAATACGCCGGAAGCATACGAACGATTATTAGATGATTGTATGCGCGGGGACGCAACAAATTTTACCCATTGGGACGAGGTTGCTCTTTCATGGAGCTTTGTTGATAAAATTTCAAATATGTGGGAAAATGTAAAAGAGGGCAGCTTTCCTAATTATGCTTCCGGTACAATGGGTCCGAAAGCAGCTGACCAGCTTCTTGAAAAAGACGGTTTCGTTTGGTGGGATATTGAAGAGTAACGTAGATTTTGTAATAGGAACGGCAATCCGGTGTAAATCTGATTTAAAAAAACAACGTCTTTATAAAATATCATATGAGTGCAAATCTGCTGAGCAAAAAAGCAGAATGATTAACGTCTAAGCAAAAACATGCTTCAGCGATCGCGAAATGAAAATCGAAAAAAAGGTGGGGTTTCTGCGAGGGCACTGAAAAACCTTCGGTTTTTCTAGCCTTTTTTAAGCACGCAATAACAAGACGACTTTAAAATTCATAAATGTGAATTTTAAGTCGTCTTTTTTGTTCATGGGGTTTTATTTTGCCCTTATTTTTGATCTATTAGTTTCAAAATTCTTTTTAGATTCACCGTAAATATTGCCATGGCACCTTGCAATTGCATGCCTAATAGACCCGAGGATTTCGCAACATTATACCCGTGTCGGTGTTTTAATTCGCTATTTTTAGCTTCTATTTTATATCTTTCTTTCGACTTTTCCTTAAAATATTCGCTTTCTTGGAATTTTTCCTGTTC
>JAGKQJ010000221.1 GCA_017898095.1 Bacillaceae bacterium Marseille-Q3522
GTGTAAATGTCTATTCTAATTATTGGAAATAAATCAACTGGTGAATCTCTTCCTTCTGTTGGAATCGCCCCAGCTATACCTTCAAACTTCATTCAACATGGATTTTTACCTCAACAAGACTCTATCTGTGAAAAAAGCAGGTGGAGACATGCTCCACCTGCTGGATCCGCGTCCTGCGAATATTAATACTAACCGGTTATTGTTTTATCACGTGAACTGCCTGTGGTCCACGTTCTCCATCTTCAATGTCAAAGCTTACTTCCTGCCCTTCATCCAGTGTTTTAAAGCCGTCTGATTCAATTGCCGAGAAATGAACAAATACATCATCTCCACCTTCGACTTCTATAAAACCAAACCCTTTTTGTGCGTTAAACCATTTTACTCTGCCTGTTGCCATTTTTCTTAATCCTCCTAAAAAAGATAACATAAGGATATAAAATATCCCGCCATACTTAATATGGTTCTATTCAAGGGATATTATGCCATTATTTTTTCATTTTTTCATCAAGAAGGCGTGGAGACACGCGACTTCAGTCGTGTGAGGAAACACCGTCTTTGACAATCGGGGAAAGGTGCAGCGATCTTGGCTGTTTCTAATTTCTTTTTTTGAAAACACGTAATGTCAAGAGAGAGAGGAATTTGCCCGAGGAAAGTTCCGGATTTTGAAAAAAATATCCCGAGGCAAAGGTCCGGGATATCTTTTTTAAGAATTTGTTTTCTTATCCTTTTACGACATTAGAAGCTTGCGGGCCGCGTGTACCTTCAACGATGTCAAAAGATACAGCCTCGCCTTCTTCCAGCGTTTTAAAGCCGTCTGTTTGGATTGCTGAAAAATGTACGAATACATCTTGACCTTCTGAGGTTTCGATAAAACCAAAGCCTTTTTCAGCATTAAACCATTTTACTTTTCCTGTGCTCATGCTTTTCCCTCCAAAAAATGTTCACTCTAAGTATTACATATTTATCTTAAAACCGCAAAAAAGCCGCAACTGCGAGAAATGAAGGAATCGTCTACATTTCAGTGCAGCTACGACTACTTATTTTTCCATAAAATATATAACAAACTTAAAAGCGTTATTCTTATCGTACAGTATTCCTGCGGGAATGTCAACGGCGGATTTGCAAAAGTAAGATAGTCCTTGTCCCTTTCAAAATCATCCATTTCTCTCTAAAAAACATTTTTTAATAAGAAAGAATCGGGCTATCCGATTCTGTACCCGCGGAAGAAACAATTTCAATCATCACTTTATGGGGCAGACAAATGCTTGTTTCACCAAGTTTGCTTATCCACCCGGTTTGGACGGCTATTTGATCCGGGCTATTATCTTCTTTCACCCGAATACGCTCTCCGGCTACTTCAATGATATTATATTGAATTTTTGACGGGTGAAGGGTAAAGGTTTCTGTTTTTTTATTTCCTGTTAACGTAATCCGCCTCACTTCTTCCCCATTTACGGTAACAACTGCCACTAATTTGGCATCGGCTGATACCATTGATTGTTGATAAGTGAATATGGCGATTGGTAAGAATGAAAACACCAATAACACTATTACTAAAATAACATCAAATGGTTTAATCATCTTTAAATGATTCTTGAGATGAAACATTGAAAAAACTCCCCGCTTTCATGACCGTCTGTGCAGACATGATTATCTTTATTCAAAAATGCAGCGCGACTTTCTCCGCAATTTCTTCTCCATTGGCAATACAGGCGGCAATGCCGACTCCGTAGTAGGAGCATCCTCCTATCCACAAATGAGGAAAGTGCTTCTCCAAATTTTTTTCTAAAGATACCAACGCCAAGTGATGCCTCATATGATAATTTGGCATGGAATCTTTCCAGTGTGTGATTTCAAACGCAACTGGTTTCTCATGAATAGAAAGACTTTTTTCGATATCTTTATGGGCGGTATCGATAATCTCCGTATCTGATCGTTGAAGCAGCGTTGAATAGACCGGATTAGCGCTTTTATAAAAAAGTCTCACTAACAGTTGCTGATTTTTTGATGTATGCTTCCATTTCCTGCTTGTCCACGTGCAAGCATCACATTGCAGCCCATCTTTTTTGGCAACAATAAATCCTGTCCCATCAACGGGGAGCTGGTGGTCGAAGAAGCGGTAACCTAAATAAATACTCAATACCGAAGAATTTTTAAACTTCGCAAAATCAACATCGAGCACTTTATGCTGCAGTAACGCCCGGCTCACCTGATGAGGTGTTGTCAAAACAACATAATCCGCCGTAATCTCTTGTCCGTTTGCTGCTGAAATAATATAGCGCTGCTCACTTCTATCAATTTTTGTTATTTCAAGGCCCTTATGGATAGTGACATCTGTTAGGGCTTCTTCCAATTTATCAATAATTTGTGAAAGACCGTTGCGAAAGGAGATAAATTTTTTATTACTTGCTGAAAGAAATTTCTCCTTATGCTTCGAAAAACCTCTGATAATACTGCCATATTTATTTTTATATTCAAGCAGGTACGGCAATGTTGATGACATCGTAAGCTCCTCCAGCTTCCCGGAGTAAACGCCTGAGAGTACCGGTCCAATTTGCTTTTCAACAATTTCTTTCCCTAAAAAGCTTTCCAGAAAAGCTCCGACGGAGCTGTTCTCTGTAAAAGATTTATTCTTTGTAATAAAATCCTTTAATGCCGCTATCTTTCCTTTTGTTGACAACAATGAGCTGTTAAACAGAGATTTAATACTTGTCGGAATGCCGAATATCGTTTCATCCGGTATTGGATGTAACTGATGATCCGCATAAATATAGGATTTTCCTGTTTCGTTATAAACGATTTCATCAGTTAAGTTTAACTCCTGTATGAACGGTAAAACATTCTTATTACGGGCAACGATCGAATCGGCTCCCGCCTCCATAATAAACGACTCGTTTTTTATTGAATGTATTTTCCCGCCAAGATGATGTTCTTTTTCTATTAAAATAAAATTTGCTTCAACGGACTGCTTCTGTAAATAGTACAACGTTGCCAGCCCCGTTATGCCGCCGCCGATCACAACAATTGTTTTTTTCATCTGCTTTTTTAGCGAAGAGACCCCCGACTTTTCGAATCACATTTTGTTTGGCGAGGAATCGCTTTCTCTCCTTTCCAGAGTGCTTCGTTCTCTCCAGACTTACCGGTCTAACTGGTATTGGACATTGTTCATAGGTGATCAATTGAGAACCTTTGCATTTATTTTACCATAGAAATATCCTTATCTTCCCGTCTTTTCTTTTTTGCGATAAGAAATGTACAAAAATGGACACAATTAGAACACAGCGGTACCATTTTTTCAAGTTAGCGACAGGAAAAAATCTATTTCAAATTTTTTAAAAGCCAAAAGAAAAAACCACTATAGATTCTGTGGTTTTTTCTTTAAGCTGGCGGATTTCCTGTTTAACGGATCGACAGCTGTCCTATTTTTGTAAAATCAGTTAATTGATAAGCAGCGACGGAGTCATTGGCAATGCTGTATATCGTATCATCAATATACAGCAGACGTTGAATCGAATTCTCCCACTCCTCATATTGGGCTTTTCCCTCAACATGCGTTACCTCTGTCTTTAAACTGATGCCAGTTTGCGGATCAATCTCGTAAATTTGTGCACCTTGAAATTCGAACGTTTCACCATATTCACTGCCTGGAACTTTTTTGTAAACCGTAATCGGAAAGCCAAATAAATGTTTGTCTTCGTGAACGAACAGTGCTTTATGATCAAACTCCAACGGTGTGTACGTACTGCCTTCCCCGATAATGACATAATCCATTTCGACCGGGTTGGAAAAATCCGTTACATCAAATAAGGAAATTTTAACTCCGTCCGTCATTATTCCTGGCTCGGCGGCACCATTATTGGTCACGGTTTTTGTATTTTTCCCAATGCCGATTAAGTGATGTTCATCCAATGGATGGAGGTAGTTACTAAATCCGGGAATTTTCAATTCCCCAAGTAAGACCGGCTTTTCCGGCTGACTGGCATCAATAACAAAAAGCGGATCGACCTGTTTAAAAGTGACCATATAGATTTTATCTCCTAAAAAGCGCGCCGAATAAATCCTTTCCCCTCTTGCCAAATCCGTTACTTCACCGATCTTTTGCATCTCTTTATTATAAATATAAAGATTATTGGAGGAAGGCTGCTGTTCATCCCAAGTATTTCCGTTTGTTGTTACAATCCGAAAATTTTCCTGATATTCGTCCATTGAAAATTGATTTAATATTGTCCCGTCGACTTCGGTGCTGGCAGAAAATTGAATATCTGTTCCATTCACCGAATATTTGTAAATGCTTGTAGAAACAGCCGGAGCCGGGAGTGCGATATCAATCGCGGTACTGGACGAATCTGACGCAGCTCCTATTTCAGGAAGAATCTGATTTGCATAGCTGTTCACTGCTAAATAAAGATTAGAATTTGACATGTAAAGAACATTGCCGTTTCCTAAAAAAGTTGTGATGGAAGCTTGCTGATCCGGTTTATTTATATCAAAAGCGGCAATGATGGAATAATTTGTTTCCATTGAGTCCGGTACATATTGAATTTGATCATAATCAACCGGTTGAAAATCTCCACCCGTTGCGCTATCTTTGAACTTTGGCCGCAGATCAACCGGATTATTCTGTTCCATCAGCCAATAATCAGGATAATAATTGGCAACAATGTAAACAATCCCATCTTTCTCCCTTGCGGTAAAAAATTGGCCTTCGATATCGATTGCGCGAATTTCCGTCGGATTATTACGGTCCGATATATCAAATACCAACACTCTCGTCAGGTTTTGAAAGGCGGGAACCCCTGGTTTTTCCTGCCGGGATGCTTCTTGTGCCAATTCAGGAAAACTGTTGCCAAGGACGATTAAATGGTTCCCGTCCAACAATAATTGGAACGGTGAAAAATCTTTTTGAAAAGAAATCGACGTTAATACTTCCATTTGATTTGCCGGCTTCGCTTTAATAATTTGAACGCGATTTTCCGCCAATTTATAAATCGCTTCACCGTCAGTTTTCACAATATCACTTTCATCAATACCCTGCACCTGGACATTTGTCTCAGAATAATTCGTACTGGAAGCGGCACTATTTGCGCTTTCGGGAGACCCGGCTCCAGCACTGTCCATTGCAGATTCTTCCCGATATGCTATGTTTTCACCGGGACGTTGCTGTGATTGTAAAATTCTTGAAAAATAGCCTTGTAAATTTTCTCTTGAACCGATAATCGGTAATTTTTCCTGCACGGAAAAACGCAAACTTTGCTCGGAAAGAAGTTCTCTGCCAATAGAAGCCCTTAGTCCTTTATTCAGATGAAGGGAATACTCCCCTGCTGCATAACCACCCTCCGGCGGATGAATCGCAAGCGTTTTTGCGCCTTCCTCATATTGTAAGGACACTTCCACTCGTTGATTTGCATGGTTCGTCACATAAACATTTTCGCTGTTTACTGATTGCTGATTAAGCCCCTGGGAAAACGTCAGCTCCCAGACTTTATTTTTTAAAACAACTGCGGGCTGTTCGGAAGCAGGCCAGCCATTTACGATTTTTAAATCTGTTAATAAAAAGAAAACAATCATTGCCACAATAATGATACCTGCTCCGGCAATAAGCGTTTTTTTCCACATAATAACCCCTACTCTCGTCTTTTGCTTTTTTATCCGTTTACGTAAAACG
>JAGKQJ010000222.1 GCA_017898095.1 Bacillaceae bacterium Marseille-Q3522
ATTAAAATAATGGAAAGATTGTTTTTGGATATACGAAACTTTAGTCAATAGTGGATTTACCCCTAAAAATTAACTTTTCATTAATAATAGAGGAGAATTTTGCTTTATTTGTTTTTGCTTCTCATATCTGTGAAAAAACCCGTTAAATCTTTATAACGGGTTTTCCTTTGCTTAAATGCCGTTCCAAACGGCGGCTTTTATTTATCGAAGAAATTGAATAAAGCGAAATTGCCAGCCAAATCAAAACGAATGCGATAAAATGGTAAAAGGAAAATATTTCGTGATAAACAAATACTCCCAGTAATAACATGATCGTTGGCGAAAAATATTGCAAGAAACCTGTCATCGATAAAGGGATAAGCTTGACTCCCTTTGCAAATAGCAACAATGGAAGCGCAGTTACCGCTCCTGCTCCAATTAACAACAAATCAGTCCCAATCGAAGTCACAAACATTGCATTTGTCCCATTTAGGATGATGAAAATAATATAAATAAAAGATATTGGTGCCATTATCATCGTTTCCAGTGTCAAACCAATTTCCGAATCAACGACTAATAATTTTTTTACAAGTCCGTAAAGGCCAAAAGATAGTGCAAGGGATAAGGCAATCCAAGGAAATTGCCCGTATGAGATCGTTAAAATAAGTACACCTGTTAATGCAATAACAAATGACAAAGACTGCATAGGGGAAAGCTTTTCTTTTAATACGATTCTTCCCAGTAAAACACTGACAAGAGGGTTAATGTAATATCCCAAGCTTGCTTGAATTATTTGCCCGCTATGTACCGCCCAAATATAAATAAACCAATTCGCGCTGATAAGGACAGACGCAGCGGTGAGTGCATAAAACTGCTTTTTGTTTTGGCGGAAATTTTGTATTGTCTGCAGAAAAGAATGCCACTTTTTGGTGATAACGAGTAATAATAACATCCAAATAAATGCCCAAAAAATACGGCTTGCTAATACTTCACCGACATAAACGTGCTGGAGAAATTTCCAATAAACAGGCAAGATACCCCACAACATATATGTAAGCACAATATATATAATTCCGGTACGATTCATCTTTTCACTCTGCTCTTTCTGGTTACGAAATATTTTTCATTATACGCTTTAATATAGTGAAATACAATTGATAAAACTGTTTTTTCGCAAAATATAGAAAAAGTACTTTCGTAAACGATAATAAAATTATTAAGATTCCCCGTAAACAATTACACCGCCAATAACTGTTTCAGAAACTTGGATATTTGGAATTTTTTCCGGAGATACTTGAAAAATGTCTTCTTCTAAAATCGTGAAGTCTGCATCAAAACCTTCTTTGAGCATACCTCTGCTTTTTTCCAGGCATGCTGCATACGCGCTGCCCTTTGTATATAAAAGTACTGCCTCATAAGTTGTGAGCTTTTCTTTTTCTCCATAAACGGTATTGTCTCCGTCAATGGCACTTTTTCTTGTTATCGCACAATAGATGCCGTATAAAGGATTGAGCAGTTCAATCGGTGCATCAGAGCCTCCTGCACAAGGAATTCCTTCTTCTAACATTGTTTTCCATGCATATCCGTACGTTAACCTGTCCTGCCCTATCCGGTCAATCACCCAAGGATAGTCCGAAGTAAGAAAACTAGGCTGGATATCGAAAACGACAGGAAGCTTTTTTGCTCGGTCAAGCAAGTCTTTCCTTACTAATAATGCATGAATAATCCGGTCCCTTCCGGGAAAAGTAAGCGGGTGCCTTTCGATTGCATTCAGTACCATTTCGAAAGCCATATCGCCGATCGCATGAATGGCAACCGGTACATGGTACTCCCGTGCTTTTTTTACGAGTGCATTTAATTGTTTCTGTGAAAAAATTGCAACCCCCTTTGTATTTGGATCATCGCTATAAGGTTCACGCAAATAAGCAGTTCTTGCTCCCAATGCGCCATCGGCAAAAATTTTCATTGACCCGAACTCAATCAAGCCTGATTGTTGCAGATATTTACCTCCGCTTTGAATAAAATCATCCATTGCTTCATAGTGGACAAGAAGATGGGCACGAAATAGCAAGTCCTCCTCATTGATTACTTCCTCAAAAGCCTCGTATGTTTGCCTGTATCCGCCATAATAATGCAAATCCTCCGTATGTCCCCCTGTTAAACCAAGGGAATGGGCATGGCGGATTGCTTTTCGCAGTGCTTCTTTTATATAACTCTTCGTAACTTTCGGAACAATGTGAAGAATTAATTCTTGTGCCTGATCCTTAAAAACACCTGTTAACTTGCCATTTTGATCATATTCAATAATTCCGCCGGAAGGACATGGGGACATTTCGGTTATTCCCGCTATTTCTAAAGCTTTTCCATTTACCGCGATTGCGTGATGACAAATCCGCTTTAATAGAATTGGACAATCCGGTACTACCGCATTTAACTCTGATTGCGAAATCGGGCTGGAGTCGTCCGTCCAAGCATTTTCATTCCAGCCGTCGCCGATGATCCATTCCCCTGACGGGAAGAAAGCAGCATATTCTTTTATTGCCTTTAATACCGTTTTCTTAGAAGTAAATGGAGATAAATCGAGATGAATCAATTTTTCCCCATGACCTACAATATGTAAATGACTATCTACAAAACCGGGAAGCATCGTTGCACCTTGTAAATTCTTTCGTTTTGTAATTTGCTTATGAAAGGTTTTTTCCAGTTCGTTGACGTTTCCAAGCGCAATGATTTTTCCCCCGTCTGTTAAAATGGCTTCCACAGTGTGTCCTTCTTCCTGAAAGGTATAAATCGTCCCGCCATACCACAATAATCCCATTTTTTTCTTACCCCTTATTTCTTTTTTCTTTCTAATAGTATATATTGTTTCCCTGAGTTAGAAAAGAAAAGGATCCTGCGAAAATAAAACGGCAAAAATCAGAAAAATAGGAGCAGGATCACCATCCTACTCCTAGTAGCCATTGTAGATATTTATTTTGTGAAACCGCCTAATTGTTGCTCAGCCATTTGTACTAAGCGTTTTGTAATTTCACCACCAACTGAACCGTTAGCACGGGAAGTTGTGTCAGCACCAAGATTTACACCAAATTCAGTAGCGATTTCGTATTTCATTTGATCAAGAGCTTGTTGTGAACCGGAAACAACTAATTGATTGTTATTTGGCATGTGATTTCACCTCCTTGTGTGTTTAGAGTATGTAAAACACACAAGCTTCATACAAAATCACCCGCTGGTAATTGTTCACAAACAAGAAAAGTGAAGGGAGCTTGATCAGACGCGACAAGCTTTTAAAATAAATTCGCTATTTCCTCGGTTTTTTTATTAGGTCTGATTACGATTGTTTCTGTTTTTTCTATTGCTTCCTGAATAAGTGGCTCCATTTGCAGAAAGCTTTCGTAATGCTCGACTTTTTCAAGCTTAGGTCGTGTCTTCGGTGAAGAGGGGACAAAAATTGTGCAGCAGTCTTCAAACGGCCTGCTTGAGATATCATACGTATCTAACTTCCTTGCGATATCCATTATCTCTATTTTATCCATTGTAATTAATGGCCGGATGACCGGAGTGGCGGTTACTGCGTTAATGGCTGTCATGCTTTCTAATGTCTGGGAAGCGACTTGGCCGATACTTTCACCTGTAATAATAGCGAGCGCGTTATTTTTTTCGCGGATCCGGTCTGTGATCCTCATCATCACTCTTCTTGTTGATGTCATCGAATAATTTTCCGGTATTTGTTGATGAATTAGTTGTTGTATTTCCGTAAAAGGAACAATATGCAATGTAAAAGTCCCATTTACTTCAGCAAGTTTTTCCGCTAAATCTAATACTTTTTGCTTAGCTCTTTCACTGGTAAAAGGAGGACTGAAAAAATGAACGCCTTCCACATAAAGTCCCCGTTTCATCGCCAAATAGCCTGCTACAGGACTGTCAATCCCGCCGGATAGCATAAGCATGCCCTTCCCGTTGGAGCCTCCCGGCATGCCGCCGGCACCTTTAATCGTTTCACACGATAAGTAGGCTGCTTCTTTCCGTATTTCAATGCGAATATTTATATCAGGTTGACGGACATTGACAGTCAAATTTGGCGTATGTGTTAATAAATAGCTGCCGAACAGTTGATTCAATTCGTCCGTTTTTAGAGGAAAGGTCTTATCAGCCCGCTTTACTGTTACTTTAAACGTCTTTCCATCTTCATAGTAATTGTTAAGAAGCACCAATGCTTGCTGCTTCATTTTTTCCAGTTCTTTTTCGACTGTTATCGCCGGACTAAGAGATTGGATGCCAAATATATTTTGTAACTTCCCGATCGCTTTGTGGGCATTTTCTCCATTTAAAATGACATACATTCTGTCCCTCTTTGCATCTATTTTTACATTTGAAAGGCCCGCTAAAGAGCGCTTTACACTTTTTTGCAGCTTCTCAACAAAGCTTCCGCGGTTTCTTCCTTTTGTAGAAATTTCCCCATAGCGAATTAAGATTCGATCATAATTCATATTAAATTCTTACCTTTCTTAATGTTGTTATCGTCTTAATGATTGCATTGGCGGCAGTTTCCATTTCTCCGATTTGATTTTGATAGGATAGACTGATCCGGATCGAACTTCGCGCTTCTTTCTCCGATCTCCCCATTGCCAATAAAGTCGGGCTTGCCTCACTCTTTTTTGAAGAACAGGCACTTGTTGTTGATACATAAATACCGTGTTCTTCAAGAGCATGGACAAAAACTTCCGCCTTTACATTGGAAATTGTAAAATTTATGATATGCGGAGCGGCACCTTTTTCAGGGGTGTTGATCGTTACTCCTTCTACCGGTGCTAATTTTCCCCATAAAAAATGCTGCATGTGCAGCAGGCTTCCTGCACTATTTTCTTGCTTTTCCAACGTTAAACGCAATGACTTTGCCATCGCGACAATACCGGCGACATTCTCGGTTCCGCTGCGCAATTTTGCTTCTTGTTCCCCGCCGGAAAAGAGGGCGAAAATTTCAATTCCTTTTCGTATATATAATGCGCCAGTGCCTTTTAATCCATGAATTTTATGTGCTGAGATCGTGCATAGATCAATTAAGTTTTCATTTAATGGAAGTGGTATTTTTCCGCAAGCCTGCACGGCGTCAACATGAAAAAGGATTTTCGGATACTTTTTCAATAATTCCCCTATTTTTTCAATTGGCTGGATCGTTCCGACCTCATTGTTGACATGCATGACGGAGACTAATATCGTGTCTTCCCTTATGAGAGCTTCGATTTCATCAGGATCCACTCTCCCATCTCTATCCACTGCAGCATATGAAACGAAAAAACCAAGATCCTCCAGCTGCTGAAATGCCATTTTTACGGAAGGATGCTCCACAGCAGTTGTAATAAGATGTCTGCCTCTGCCTTCATATTTTAAAGCGGCACCTTTAATCGCCCAATTATTTCCTTCTGTACCTCCGGATGTGAAAAATATTTCACTTTTATGAACATCCAGCAGCGATGCAATTTGCTGCCTTGCCTGATCTAATAATCTTTCCGCTTTCCCGCCGACTCCATGTAAAGAGGATGGGTTCCCGAAAAATTCCGTTGACACCTTCACAAATGAGTCGACAGCCTCTGAATATGGTTTGGTTGTCGCACTATTATCTAAATAAATCATCACTTCGCCTCAGACTTTCACTTGTGTTATCATAACTGTATATT
>JAGKQJ010000223.1 GCA_017898095.1 Bacillaceae bacterium Marseille-Q3522
AATACTAGAATAATTGAAACAATAAGTATATTTAGATTTCTAATACTTCTCATTATTTTCTTCACTCCCTATTAATAATCGACTACTATTATTTAAAATCCCTTTATTTAACATCTGATTTGAGCATCTCCCTATAGATAACGCTTACAAAAAATCTCAAAATAAGGGAGGAGATTACTCCTTAAAGCTAAATTTCCTCCCAAGAACTTATAGAGAGTTCAACATATTCATAGAGTTAAACACACTAATAATGCAAACATAACTAATTATTCAAGAGCTTAGTTTTCACCATTTAGCTCATATAACTTTTTGCAGTTGGAATGCAGTTAATCAACACTTCACGTATTGTGATTACTTTTCCCATCATCTCACCTCTAAACAATCTCCCATTTTATCAATCTTTCAATAATAGTCGTACCTTCAGAGTGAATTAAGACCTTCTCTCCTAGTTCTTTTGAAAAGAACAACGAGGTAAATACTTGTTCACCATCGTTAACAAAGATTTCAATGGATGAAACATCTAATAAAAGGGTGAGAGTAACCGGTTTAGATAAATCTATAAACTGACTTCTAGTAAAATCGTTTATAGCTGTTAAATTCTCAATTGCATATTCTGAGTTTCTACGATCTAAGATTATCTCATTTCGATTCTTATCAAAGGTCAATAACAGCCCTTCACGATCACCTTTGAACATTTCCAACGTAAGCTTTTGACTATGTTGCATGCTAAATTGAACATCTATTTGCTGACTATTCCCATACAGCCTACTATCATCGTACTCCCCATCTAAGGAAAGGTTATAAAACTCCACTTTATTTTTTTGATAAGTTTTAATCGTTTGATACGGTTTTTGAAAAAGCTTTCCATCTTTCAATGATAATTCTCTTGGAAGTGTCATTGAACCATTCCATCCATGTCCCAACTCATGCAAAGGATACTTTATATCCCACATATTCATCCAGGCAATCATGACACGCTTTCCCTCAACAGTTAAAAGAGACTGTGGTGCATAAAAGTCAAACCCTTGGTCTAGTTCTTGTTCACGTTCTACAACAAACTCGCCCGAAGTGTAATTAAACTTTCCAATTAACGCCATAGTTGAGTGGTTATTTTCATAACGATACCCAACACGAGGGATTTCCTGTGGTGAAAATAGTAACACATGTTTTCCATCCAGTTCAAATAGATCTGGACACTCCCATACCGTTCCATAATTCTTACCAAGTGTTAATCGATTTAAATATCGCCAGTTTAATCCTTCAGTCGAAGTATAGAATAAAACATGCCCAATATTATCAACACTCTTTGCACCAACGACCATATAGAATTTGTCATTGTGTATCCAAACCTTTGGATCCCGAAAATCCTCTATTCTAATTCCTGGAGGAACCTGTTCGGATGTAATAACAGGGTTATGTTCATATTTATGATAAGTTACCCCATCCACTGACCTTGCTAAACACTGAACCTGTCTAATATAGGGATTGGTTATATTACTTTCAAAAGCTGATTGTTTCTTTTTTAAATCAGTATCATATAGAGTGTCAAGATGCGAATCAATGTGGCCGGTATAATATAACCAATGTTCTCTGCCAACTTGAATTCCTGATCCAGAAAAGACACCATTTTTGTCATATTTCTCTCCAGGTTTAAGAGCAATATCTTTATGCTTCCATTTAATCAAGTCAGTGCTTACTGCATGCGCCCAATGTACCGGTCCCCAAACAGTGTCATACGGATAGTATTGGTAAAAAAGATGATAGTCATTGTTAAAGTAAGATAATCCGTTTGGGTCGTTCATCCAACCGCGTTCTGGCATGAGATGATAATGATGTCTGTAAGTTTTATTTGTGAAATTAGTATCAATATTCATATTCGTTTTCTCATTTCTCCTTGCTTTTCCAAATTGATTTTAACTTAAAAACTTTAATTGATTTAATTTGTATATTGTCAACACCAATTAGAGATATATGATCACTGTTTTTTAATGTAGGATAGGCTCTACTTGTTATCATTTTTTTATTATTTAAATAACATTCAATCGTAGAGTGATCAATATAAATATGTGCTCTTAATCCTTCGTTTAGTTCAAGAATGCCGCCTTGTATATCTCCTTCAGTACCTAACCTACTTTTTCTACGATCTAACCAAACCCGCTTTATTTGTTTTTCATAAATAAGCCTTGTTTTTTCTTGGTTCAATGGATTTTTCTTCAATTCTATACCAATTAATTTATCCGTGTCTTCATATTCCACAATGATCTCAAGCATCTTATGGTTAACTGCTTTAATCTTTTCATTTATTTCGCTTAATGATGCATTGGTTGCATGCACCAACATCTCTTCTCTTAGGGCAGCTAGGTTGTCTATAGGTTTCATTCTAAGCTCATTGTTTTCCATATAAAGTTCAATGGGAAGTCCAGCATTATGTGCCCATCCAGAATCGTACTCTTCTTGTTCACTACGATCGCCTTGGAGGATAGAGAACACAATAGATTTGTTACTCACCGGATCAACAAAACCACTAGGTCCACTGAATTTAAACTTACCGTAATCCATTAATCTAGGTTCCTGTGAATCAGGGATAAATCTAACTTTTTCTTTATCGAATTCTCCCAGAAAATAGTATGTATCTACCTGAAAGGAGGTGGTCGTATTAAAATAACTCATAAAAATAAAGATAAACTTCTTATTTCCGTTACTATCATATAACGGTAATAAAACCGGAAGTTCCCAATTCGTTCCTAGTTGAGGATATAATTTGCTATCGGCAGTAAAAAACGCTCCTTTAAAATACCAGTTTTCACAATCATCTGATGTATAAGCCCATGCTGTTGGTCCATTATCTTCAATACCACCGCCAATGATCATATACCATTTCTCTTCTTGCTCATCTTTCCAGACAAATGGATCCCTAAATTCAGAAGTTATTCCCTGTTTATCGGTTTGAGTAATCGCAGCATCCAAATCCATTTTCCAATCAACTAAGTGGGTATCTTCTGTATCTTTAGGGCGAGCAATAGCAACACCCTGATTATATCTTTTAGCAAAATTAGCACATGTAAAAAAAAGATATGGAATATTATTTGGTCCTATTGTAGCTGAACCTGACCACACCCCTGATGGTGACAACTCACCCTTTTGTGGAAATAAAGCTGTTTTTTCATTTTTCCAAAAGACTAAATCTTCACTTGTCCAATGACCCCAATGTAAGTTGGAAAAATATGGACCGGATGCGTTCTTTTGATAGAATAAGTGGTACTTACCCTTATAATAAAAAGGTGCATGTGGTTCATTCATCCAATGTTGCGGTGGAATTGCATGATACTGCGGACGATGAATATCATCCAGTAACTTCTCTTCATCAAGATCTATTTCCTTTAAAGTAAGTGAAAGCTTATCAGATATTAGATTAAATTCATTTTGAATCGTCGCGATTGGTAAAGATTGATCAAAGATCTTTATATAATCTATTAATCCAGAAAACATTCCACCCTTAAAACGATCACTTATTTTAAAGGGAGTATTATTTAATCCAATAGATAATGGGATAGTAGTAGGGTGAAACGTTTTCTTAGATTCGCTTATTAAATCTAATTTAGAATTGATGTAAATGAAAATAGTATTTCTCTCTTGATTATACGTTACAGTTATGAGAGATTTTTTGAACAATTCAAGTTGTGTTTCTGTTCTTAACTCATATATTTGTTCTCCGTCACCTAATTCGAATTGGATCTCTCCATGCCTGAATATACTTAAAGCAAATCCTTTTTTGCTTGATTTATCTAGCTGATCGATAATCGTAGTTGAAACGTCTCCATGACAAGCTTCAAAACATCGCGGCGCAACTAGAGCTGATATGGTAAAAGAACCCTTAAATTCCACTGGGTCATCTTTTATGAACGTGGAATAGCCATCAAAATCTAAAGCGAACCCGGAAACTTTAGATTTTATCCAATTTGGTGAACAGTTTTCTTTATACTTAGCTTTATTAAACACATAATGAATGTTTAACATATTGCCACGAATATGTTCTTTTGTTTTATTACCGGTTCCTTCTCTAAAATCAAGATAGTATATTAATCCCATAAAAGTCTCCTCTTACTATTTAATACCTGACGATGTGTTCTGTGGCATAATGTATTTTTGACCAAAAATATAGATTAATAGAATTGGAATAGTCGTAACGGTTAATCCGGCCATTACCTGATTTAAGTAGACAGGTTGTGTTTCGTTTAAAATATTTACAGCTACAGCTAATGGATATTTTTCAGCTTCTGTGAATATCATTATCGGCCAAACATAATCATTCCAAGCTCCAACAAAAACTAATATGCCAACCGTCAGAAATATTGGCTTTGAGATAGGAACAACAATTTTTGTGAATATCTTCCAATCGGATGCTCCATCTACATAGGCAGACTCCCTTAGTTCTTTGGGAATTTTCTGGAAGAATACCATAAATAGATAAATATAAAATGCACCTCCAATATGTGGTAGGGCTAATCCCCAAACTGTATTTGTCAAGTTTAATTCATTAATAATGATAAAAACTTGAATTAGAACAGATTGAAATGGAAAAATAATCAAAATAAGCAAAGCACCCTTAATGTACTTTTTAAATGGTATATCAAATGTTGCTAAAGCATATCCCGCTAATGAGTTTACTAACAAACTGCAGAATACAATTACAAAAGAATAAAAAACACTATTAAAAAAATGTCGTGAAAAGTTAAATCTAGCGAACATTTCCTTATAAGGTTCCAACCAATTACTTATATTTCCTAAACTCGGTATAAAACTATTCATTGTACCAATCTCTTTAGAAATTTCTGCAACTGTTTTTGTACTATTAACAAACATCCAGATAGTAGGAAATAAGAATAAAATAGCAAATCCGATCAATACAATAATCTTTATTGTTTTTATCACGCTAAAAGATTTCAACTTTAATCCTCCTTAACTAATTTTCTTTGGGCAAAGGCGATTATGATTAATATAATAGCAAATACAACGGTTATAGCACTTGAGTATCCGATTTGACGGTATCTTGTTCCTTGTTCAAACATGTATAAAAGAATGCTGGATGTACTTCCTTGAGGCCCTCCATTGGTTAAAACTAATGGTTCAATAATAATCTTAAACATGTTCGTTGTAACTACAATAAGTACAAAAATTAATTGAACTTTTATACTAGGAACAGTAATATATTTAAACTTTTGCCAAGCATTTGCTCCTTCTATTTCAGCTGCTTCATAAAGAGTAGGCGATACATCCTGAAGAGCAGCCATTAATATTAACATTTGAAAACTTATCCCCTGCCACAGAATAACAAACGAGATGGTCGGAAGAGCTAGATTTGGATCAGCAAAAAACGCTTGTTTTGCAAAACCCAACTGAGATAAAAATTCGTTAATAATTCCTACATCCGGATCTAAAATGTTTTTCCATAATAAAGAAACAACAATAATCGATAAAATATATGGTGAGAAAAATGCTGTTCTAAAAAAGGTATTAACCTTTGATTTTTTAGCAATGAGAATTGCTAAAAATAATGATAAAGCCACTTGCAGTGGGACTATATAAATAACATATTTGGCTGTATTAAAAAAGGATTGTTTTGCATATTTGTC
>JAGKQJ010000224.1 GCA_017898095.1 Bacillaceae bacterium Marseille-Q3522
TTTTAATGTGTTATTTTTATAGCCAACTGCAGTTCTTTTGTTTATATTATTATCATTTAATAAAACAGAATATGATCCGCGCGGCAGACCATCCATATTTTCAATATCTGAAACAATTTTATTAAAAATATCTATATTCGGCTCAACAGCAGGTTCTTCCATATATAAGTAAATCGTTATAATGATCCGACTAGGATCAAATGAGTTCTTTTTAAAAATTTGTTTCCATTCTTCTTTTGTCGTTTCTGGATTATTAACATAAGTTGTAAAAAGTGTTTCGAATGTATCATAAAAAGAATTAATATAATAATAGGGTGTACCAAATCCATCGGCACCAACATTCTCCAAAGCCTCTTTCCTCATACCTGTTATTGAGTATTCTTCAGTCAGTGATTGAATGTATTGATCTAGTTTTTTAATCTCTTCATCAAAAATCATCGCGTATATTGCCGTAATAATGGCATCTTCCACTTGCCCCTGCTGCGACCAAACATTGTCAGTTAATACTTTCTTTTCTCCTATATCGATGGGAACGATAGCAAATGTATAAAAATGTGGTTCCCCGACCGATTCTACAAACACGGTAGCACCATCAATGGCACCGACAATATTATGAACAATCACTTCTGTTTTGTATTTTTCCAGAAAAAACTCTTTTACCGCTTTTTCAATTTCCGGGCGGTGTGCTTCGGCAATTTTATCTGTTTCTTCTCCGTTTCTTAGTTCATAACCTTCACCGGTGTAATCTTGAACCGGGACTAAATAGTCCTTCTTTTTTTGTTCTTCAGGTACTGATTGATTTTTCCCATTGCCCTGTATTATTTCATTAATATTCGTATTGTCCATGTTCAAACAACCTCCCAATATAAGTGGTAAACCAACGCCTATTATAATCCATTTTTTTCTAAATAGCATGAAACATTATCCTCCCAGCGTTTATATTGATGGAGTTGTATCGTTAACCAAGTAAAAATGAAAGCATCAGTATTTATTTTAGATAAAGGTTTCAGTTTGGACAGCCATTTTGTTCCCCTTCCTTATGGTTTAATTATTCGATTAGGAACAGACCGTTCAAGTGTATTGTCTTTTACTCCATTGGCAGTTTTTTTGTCTATTAAATTATCATTTAAAAATATCGAATACGCGCCTTGAGGAATACCTCCCATCGTTTCTATATCTGAAACAATTTTATTAAAGATATCCTTATCCGGCTCAGTATTGGGCTCTGACATATATAAATCAATGGCAATATTAAGACCTTCTGGATCGAATGAGTCTTTTTTAAAAATTTGTTTCCATTCTTCTTTTGTCGTTTTTGGATTTTGCAGATAAGATGTCAATAGTGTATCAAAAGCATCATCTAATGAGTTAATATAATAGTAAGGAGTACTAAATCCACCAGCTCTTACTTTTTCTAGAGACTCTTCCGTAATGCCTGTTATTGGGTATTCTTTTATCAGTGACTCTATATACTGATCTAGTTTTTTAATCTCTTCATCAAAAATCATTGCATAAATCGCCGTAATAATGGCATCTTCCACTTGCCCCTGCTGCGACCAAACATTGTCAGTTAAAACTTTCTTTTCTCCTATATCGATGGGAACGGTGGCAAATGTATAAAAATGCGGTTCCCCGACCGATTCTACAAATACGGTGGCACCGTCAATGGCACCGACAACATTATGGACAATCACCTCTGTTTTATATTTTCCCAGAAAAAATTCTTTTACCGCTTTTTCAATTTCCGAACGGTGGGCTTCGGCAATTTTATCTGTTTCTTCCCCGTTTCTTAGTTCATATTCCTCACCGGTGTAATCCTGTACCCGGACTAAATAGTCTTCCGTTTTTTGTTCTTCAGGTACTGATTGATTTTTCCCATTGCCCTGTATGATTTCATCAATATTCGTATTGTCCATGTTCAAACAACCTCCCAATATAAGTGGTAAACCAACGCCTATTATAATCCATTTTTTTTAAGCAGCATGAAACATTATCCTCCCAGCGTTTATATTGATGGAGTTGTATCGTTAACCAAGTAAAAATGAAAGCATATGTAATTATTTTAGAAAAAGGATGAGTCTTTGTGTACCCTTTCTTTCTAATTAAATCCATATATTATTAAAACAGTAAAAAAGTCTGAAGAGATCTTATAATGAATACGGTAGATTTGTACTATTTACAGGATTATTCTTATTCATTGTAGAAAATAATAAGAATGCCAAAATATTCAGGAGGGAAATTAATGATTAATAAAGTTGGGCAAATTATGCTGTATGTAAATAGCCAAGATGATTCTGTAAAATTTTGGACAGAAAAAATGGGGTTTAGTGTAATTTCTGATGTAAACAACGGTCAAGGAATGAGATGGATTGAAATTGCCCCAACAGATGATGTTGAAACAAGTATTATTCTTCACAACAAAGAATTAATTGCTAAAATCGAACCGGAATTAAATCTTGGCACACCTTCCTTAATGTTTTTCTCAGAAAATATTGATCAATTACGTAACGACTTGTTAAATAAAAATGTCACTGTTGGTGAAATTGTAAATATGCCAACTGGGAGAGTATTTAACTTTGCAGATAGCGAAAAGAATTATTTTGCGGTCATGGAGAAAAAAATCAGTAAACTCCTCACCTTTTCAAATAAATATTGAGTCATTTCCAATTGAGAAACTGGTTTTTTTAACGGTAGTGTCATTCATAAAGAACAATACCTTTTTTCAACTTGATGCTTATAATATTGCGATATGCATGATACCCAGCAAGTTCCACTAAGTTTTAATCAATGTAAATATCAGTATTTATCGTAGTAGAATTTTCCATTTTAATCCATCTTCCTATTGCTTTATAATATAATTAGGATTAGAGCGCTCTAATGTATTATCTTTTGTACTTAGTACAGATATTTTATCAATGAAATTATCGTTTAATAAAACAGAATAAGATCCTCGTGGAAGACCTTCCATATTTTTAATATCCGTTACAATTTTATTGAAAATGTTCTTATCCGGCTCCGTATTAGAATCTGCCATAAATAAATCAATTGTGATGATAATTCCTCTTCGTTCAAAGGAATCCTTTTTAAAAATCTGTTTCCATTCTTCTTTTGTTGTGCCAGGATTATTAATATAAGTTGTAAATAGTGTATCAAATGCATCATCTAAAGAGAGTATATAAAATAGCATATTCGAGTACGTACAGAAAAAGCTTGGGAATTGGCTTACCCCAAGCTTTAATTGCCTATTTCTATATAAATGATAGAATGGAAAGATCACAACAACGTTTATATTATTAAAAGGAAGGAACATATAATGTTGTAAGCTCTTTAACCATGTACTATATTTATAGCTGGAAAACAAACCTTCTATCATCTTCTTGTTTTAATTGCTTCCCGTTCACACAAAACTCTCTCGTTTCGCCTTTAGGCAAAGAGAATGTTATTTGCTTATATTGTAAATCATAGTTACCTTCTTTTTCTAATAATACTTCCACTCGTTTGCTTGTCGTATTCATATGAATATGAAGTTTTGTATGGTATTCTTGATAATTTGAAGAGATTCCATCATCCTCGTATAATACAAAAGTAGATTCACCTGTGGATTGATAAGGGAATAACTCGAATCCTCGTTCATCGACAGTTTTTGTTAAAAATGAACAGTCTGCGTTATTAACGGGAATGATACTACCCGCTTTTACAAGAAAAGGCGCATAAGTTAGCGGTGCTGGTATTGTTATTGTTTGTCCTCCTTCATACCAAACTGATGTATTATAATCGTACCAGCCACCATTATATTCTGGTAAATACACTGTTCGCTCAGTAGCTCCTTCTTCCACAACAGATGTCACTAAAATAGAATCACCGAGCATAAAATCATCACATTCTTCATACACCTTATTGTCATTATCAAATTCATAAAATGTTGGTCTAATAATAGGATCGTACTTTTCATGAGCATTGTATAATAAAGTATATAAATATGGTGTTAGTTTATGTCTAAATTTAATAAGGTCTCTAATTTGGTTCTTTACTTCTTTGTACATCCATGGAACATTGACTGTTTTGTCTTCATTCCATGAATGTATCGTAAATCTAGGATAGAAAATTCCATTTTGCACCCAGCGAACAAATAATTCCGGTGATGGAGCAGGACCTGCAAACCCGCCAACATCATGACCGATATTATACACTCCAGATAAGCTTAAACCAATTGCCATTTTAATATTGTATTTTATGGTATTCCAGCTTGTATAATTATCACCTGTCCATGTTTGAACATACCGCTGCATCCCTGGACTACCGGATCGGGAAATTAAATATGGTCTTTTTTCTGGTGAAAATTCCTTTTGTGCCTCATAGGAAGCTTTCATCATTAATAATGGTTGTAATGCACGGACAAGTTCAAAATTCACCTCATATCCAAACCCATTACAGCGTGCATTTTTCTTCCAAATTTCAAATTCATTGTTATCATTCCATGTAGAATCAATACCATATTCTAGTAATTTTTTGGTTACCTTATTTTTCCACCAATCAATTGTTTCTCTATTTGTAAAATCTAAGTAGGCACCAACTTCATCCCAAAATTGTGCCATTTCAGATGCTTTTCCATCTCCGGCTTTAATAAACAACCCTTTTTGTTCTAATTCCTTAAATAATGGATGGTCTTTTAACAAACAAGGCTTAATGTTCGCACACAGATTCACATTTCTCTCATGATATCCTTCTGTAAAACTTTTTGGATCAGGAAACTTATCTCTGTTCCAGTTAAATACATAACGTTTATCCCCAATAGAAGTATAGCCAGATGACAATTGAAATGAATCGCAGATAATATCATGTTCTTCACATAACTGTAAGAATTCATTTAATCTTTCCTGGGATTTCGGTTCATCAGTGTATGTCATTGTAGAACCAGAATAACCTAGACTCCATTTTGGTTGAAAAATTGGTTTTCCTGTTAACCATGTGAATTTTTTTACAACATCTTTTACTTTTGGACCAGCAATGAAGTAATAATCCAAATCACCGGCCACAGCTTCAAAGTAACGATACCAACCATGATAATTATCCATTTCGTTACCCATATCAAACACTGCTTTGGACATGTTATCATAAAAAATGCCAAACGAAATCTTTGTCTCTCCATTTCGGGTGATATAAAATGGGATATGCTTATATAAAGGATCGGTTTTTTGCGCATCATATCCCATCGGATCAACATTCATCATACGATAGCGTTTTCCATAACGATTTGTTTTACCCGCTTTTTCCCCTAAACCATAATAACTTTCATCTTTTGATCTCTCAATATAATGGAATATTCCTTCACCTAAAGATCCGTCAAAATTATATGCTTGTGTTTTCCGATCATTCATCAAGTGAATAGACTCTGATGTTTTAGAATCTTTATAAAACCAGTTCATAATGAAACCGTTTAAATTAATTTCAACCCTTAATATCGAAGTTTCTATATAATATACTCCTTCTTTTTCATATGACATATATTCTGGAAGACTGAACGGACTTTGATCTAAACGGTATCTACCTTCCATAGGAACATCTTCCATTCCCGGTGCAACTAGCCAAGTTTGTTGAAGAGCCAATTTTTCACCCTCTGTCATTAAC
>JAGKQJ010000225.1 GCA_017898095.1 Bacillaceae bacterium Marseille-Q3522
GCTTTTGCTGATTGATCCGAAACGCACCTTGTCGATAAGGATTTTTTATTATTTCTATATCCATTACATTGCTATTAACAGTAACTCTTCGTTCTGATACATGTTTTAAATGATAAATATATTGAATAGTCCTACCGTTATAAATAAAATTAAACGTCAAACCATCTAACTCAACTGGTAAAACAGGATCAATAACTAAATCACCACCTACTTGGCGAATTCCTAAACAATTAATGATCAATTGATTCATATAAATTCCTGGGCCGCTTGAATAAATTCTCCAGCCACCTTTTACAGAAACGGTGCCCTTACGAAGCTCCTGAAATCGTTCTTGTGCCTCATAGCGGGTATTAAATTTTCCGTCAGAACTACTAAAATAAGTGTTACTTTGACGATACTCTGCATTCGGTACTACATTACGAATGCCAATTGGGTTAATTGTAATTAATCCTTTCCACGCTTCATCACGTTTACCAAGCTTTGTCATTGCCTCCACAAAGCGAATATGTGCATGAATATAATTTAGTCCAATTTCTCTTCCAAAGTTTGCAGCTTGTTCAGCACGTTTAAAATGTGTGCTTACACCACCATTATAAGTTGCAGGACGATTCATTAAACGAACACCATCTGGAAAATATAAGTTCTTTTTAATTAATTGGAAATGATATTCGGCCTCCTCCGGTTTTAGTAATTCCGCAATCATACTACGTGTCATAGGTAACAAACGGTATTCTATTCCAGTTGTACTATCGGTTGGATGAAGCAAACGTTTCACATTATCAGCTTCCTCCATAAATAGAAATCCTGGAATGACCTTATCTTGAAGCATGTAATGTTTAAAGTCCCTTGCTACCTCTAACGCAAGCTCTTTTAGCTCATTTGCTTCTTTTTCATCTACTAATGATAATACTTCTGAAAACTGTTTAAATGCTTGATAAGTTAAAGCCACTGTCCAACTGCTAACCATATATTTTTTCAATTGAGGATTAGCAGGTTGAAGTGTATCATCCCAGTCACCATCACCATACGAAGATAAATAGGTCCCATGTAAAAAGTGTTGCTTTATATACGCCATTTCTTTTTTCACATGTTCCAATATAGTCGCTTTTTCTTTCGTAAAATTGTAACTGCCACGTGTTGTATAAGGAATCTTTTCAACTAATAGACTAAAGTCGTGTGTTATCGTCAAGTAATCACTCAGTACTTTTAATGGCCAAACTATAATATCTCCATGACTCTCTTCCTGTTGAATTCTGAAATATTTATCAAACATAAACCATTGCGGCCAGTTTCCATCATCCTGATACTGATGAGAAAATACAGTTTTTATTATTTCACGAACTACATCGAATTTTTGTGTAGCAAGAAAATATTCGGTAGGACCTTGACATACGTCCCGTGTACCCCAAGCAGCTCCACCATATTGTTCTAATCCATGTGGCACGGAATAGTGAACAAACATGTTGTGTGTATACCACCATGCAATGATATTCATTTTTTCGACTTCATTTTTCTTCTTGGAATTATTTTCAAGTGAAAGATGAAAACCATTTAGTACTTGTTTTAAAAATTTCCGATATAGTTCTTTTTCTTCCTCAAAGGTTCGCTCTGCAGTAGGTATTTCTTTTCCATTAATTAGACCTTGAATTGTAATAGTCCATTCACTTGTTTCATTTAGTTCCAGAACAACAAGAGATGCTGAATGTTTTAATGCATTTTTCACTAATCTTGCTTCATCTTCAATATTAATATCCGTTCCAGTTACGTGCAGCAGATAGCTTAAATCAGGATAAACATTTGCTGCAATTGTCTGATTATCCGGGTAAAAGGATAGGACTCGGTTTCCTTTTTTCATATGAAATGGTAATTCATACTCATTTCCATTCATAATAACTTGGTTAGTAACTAGATAGCGATATTTTTTTCCTTTAACAGATTGGAAATGTAGATGTATTTCTGGTGAATCCGCTTTCGTATAATTTGTTATGACAAATGTATCTTTTTCCCATTTATAAATCCATCTTACATAATTAAAGCCTATTTCAAACATGGATGGCATCGTTAGTAAACGGTAATATCCATCAATTTCTACATATATTCGTTGACCAGAGGTTTTCATTACATTTAGTGAATTGCGTGTGTTCGTTAATAGTTTATTCATAGATGTATTGCCAACTGATATTTGTGAATTAAATACCCCATACATATAGGAAGTAGTTGTAATTATATCTTCTTTAATGAATAAATTTTCTCCAGTCATTAAAATGTGGCCATGCGGTCTTTCCACAAGCAATTCTTTTTCCTTCAATACAATGTGTTCATACTTATCAGTAAAAAACGACAGTAATTTCGTACCATCATATTCCTCTTGAATACGCCTAGGATATAATTCTTCTATCTCTGCTTGATCAAAAGTCAATGTTTGAAGAGGCTTACCAAATTCTTCACAAATGCTCACTTTTTCTTGAAAAGAGCTATCCTCTATTTTTCTATCTTTTACATATTGCCATGCCTTAGAAACCTTTTCTTGATATTGCAGTGATGTAATGGCATCTTCATGGTTCTCATTAAATAATCCGTAAAAAACGAATCTTTTTGTACCAGTTAATTTGACTCGTTCCGTTTGTAATGCCGTATACGTAAATTCATAGGCATAAACTTCATTAGCAAGTGATCCTTTCCATAAGCTCTCTGGTTCATTCGTTACCTTATAAGATTTACCAAAGAATTGATAACCATCCGTAGAATAACCAATTGTTTTTGTTAATGAACCTTGTTGCAAATATGGAAATGTCCCCCCTGATTGCGGTTGATTTTGACGTACGCAAACAACATATCCTTTTTTCTCATCTTGAAACACTACTTGGTCAAGATATTGTGCTACATATGCTTCATTTGATTGAACAGCACCTTTATCTGCAAGACCTATGTCCTGTCCGTAAATCAAATCTACTTCTTCTTCCGGACTTCCCTCTAAAGTGACATCCCAAAACCAAACACCTTGATTTGTTAATTTGAAAACAACCTGAAAGGCAACACCTGCTTCCTTGCCCTTCCAAATTACTTGCGAAGATGTGAATCTCACCCTACTTTTTGATTTCACTCCCAAAAGTGAGATCACTTTTATTCCAGTTGGTAGAAATAAACGTAAATATAGATTATTCATCGAACCATCGATCGGATTTGCCAATATTTGATTGATCATGACTGATTTATGTTTAGCCTCAAAAATATCTCCACTATTCAAAAAAGTAAATTGCACATTCCCTGCTTCCAGTATAAACTTTCCATCGTTTTTTTTATCCATAGCAATCTTATTCTCCTATTATTTTCCTAATGTAAAAGTTGCTTTGTGTGCATCTCGACTGTTAGGACCAACAAATAATTGAAATGCTCCAGCATCACTCGTATAGTGTAAATCTGAATGATAATATTGTAATTGCTCTTCTTTAATACTGAATGTCACTTCTTTTGTTTCCCCAGGCTGTAGGGTTATTTTTTTGAATCCTTTTAGTTCTTTTACCGGTCGGACAACTTCACCTGTTAGATCACGCACATAAAATTGCACAATTTCTTCGCCTGCAATTTTTCCTGTATTTGTTACTTGAACAGATACGTAAATTGGTTGATCTACAGTCATGTTTGTGTCAGACAATTCCAAATCACTATAGGTGAAAGTAGTGTAGCTCAATCCAAATCCAAATGGGAACAACGGTTCATTAGGTATATCCAAATACTTAGAGACATATTCTTCTTCGTAATTAATTGCCGGACGACCAGTATTGAATCCATTGTAATAGGCAGGTACCTGACCCACGGAATATGGAAATGACATGGAGAGTTTACCAGATGGATTTACGTCACCAAATATTAAATCAGCAATGGCTGCCCCTCCTTCGATTCCAGGATACCAAGCTTCTAGTAGTGCATCAGTTTGTTCAACTACTTCTTTTAAATCAAGTGGTCTCCCATTAAATAATACAATTACGATTGGTTTGTTTAGCATTTTCATATTACGAACAAGATTCAGTTGTACTTCTGGTAGTTTAATATTTGCGCGACTATGAGCCTCACCACTCATATTCGAAGATTCACCTAACGCTAACACGATTACATCTGCACATTTTGCCGCTTCTATCGCTTTTTCCAGCATTTTTTCTGAACCCGTTTCAATATTGCAGCCTTTTGCTACATTTATTTGTGAGGAATCTATTTTTGTTTTCATGCCGTTAAAGAGTTGAATAGATGTTTCTTTGGAGCCTAACCATGACCATGGACCTAAAATGTCCCCATTTTGTGCAAATGGTCCAACGAGTGCAACCTTTTGCTGTTTTTTTAAAGGAAGTACATGATCATTTTTTAACAGCACACATGACTTTGTCGCTAATTCACGAGCGATCTGACGATGTTCCTCACAAAGTACTACTTCTTTTTCTCTTTGCACATCAGCGCCACGGTATGGATTGTTAAATAAACCTAGTTTTTCCTTCAACCGCAAGATTCGAAGTACTCCTGCATCAATTAAGTTTTCATCTACTATCCCGTCATTAACAAGCGATTTTAAATGATGTATATAGCATGCAGTCATCATCTCAATATCAACGCCTGCTTCTATCGCTTTACGTGCTGCCTCTGATTCATCCTTAGCAACTCCGTGAGGAATCATTTCTTTGACTGCACCCCAATCAGAAATAAGCACACCATTAAATCCCCACTCGTCCCGAAGAATATCACGCATTAAATGTTTATTACCTGTAGCAGGAATTCCGTCTACTGTATTAAAGGAAGTCATTACCATTTTGCAACCTTCATCTATAGCTGCCTTATACGGAGGTAAATAGAATTCTCGAAGCTGGCGTTCAGACATGTCTACCGAATTATAATCCCGCCCCCCCTCAGCAGCACCATAGGCTGCAAAATGCTTAACACAAGCTGCCACTCTTTCCTTTTCATTGGTTAAATTATTTCCTTGAAAGCCTCGGATAAAAGCCTTTGCAAATTCACTATTCAATAGTGGATCTTCCCCGGTTGATTCCACTACACGGCCCCAACGGGGATCGCGTACTAAATCAACCATTGGTGCAAAGGTGACATGTATACCTGATACCGCTGATTCTTTTGCCGCAATCTCCGCACTTTTTTCCGCCAACTTCATATCCCAAGAGGATCCTATCCCAAGGGGAACTGGAAAAATAGTTTTGTATCCGTGAATGACATCTGCCATTACTAATAGTGGGATACCATGTGGATTCTTCTTTAAATACTTTTCTTGAATCTTCATCACGTTTTCAGCCCCTGAGATTCCCAAGACAGAACCACTGTTGCGAATTACATTCTCGCTAATTCCTATTTCCTCCATCGGACCCGTGACTTGACCTTCTTCTCCCTCATAAAATGAGGGTGTTAACTGAATCAACTGAGATATTTTTTCCTCTAATGTCATTTTTTTAATAATTTCTTTTAAATTCAACTTATAACCCTCTTCTCTATCGAGTTTCTCGATTAGTTTCTTTCTAAGTTGACTTACATTCTGCATAAACGACATTTTTTTAATTCTGCAATAAGTCTATTAG
>JAGKQJ010000226.1 GCA_017898095.1 Bacillaceae bacterium Marseille-Q3522
GTAATTTCCTCTAAATGAAAGAGAATATAATGTTTATATTTTTACATCAATGAGGTGGTAGAATGATACAGAAATTTCAAACACTTAGTGAAATACATGATTCATATATTGTTGCTGTAATCCGCGGGAAAAACAAAGATGATGCGGTTGAGATTGCGAAGTATGCTTTTAAAGGAGGCATTCGTTCAATTGAAGTAACTTTTACAACTCCAGAAGCTGAAAAAGCTATTGCAGAACTTTCACAGATTGGCGAACCAGGAATGATCGTAGGGGCAGGAACTGTATTAGATCCTGAAACAACGAGATTTGCCATTATGAATGGGGCACGTTTTGTTGTGAGCCCGCATTTTGATAAAGGGATTTCACTTACTTGTAATCGTTATGCTGTTCCTTACTTGCCAGGATGCGGTTCAGTATCAGAAATTATGGAGTCGCTTACTTATGGAGCGGATGTGGTCAAACTATTCCCAGGCAGTTTAATGGGACCATCTTTTATTAAAGATGTAAAAGGTCCGATTCCACAGGTGGAAATGATGCCATCTGGTGGTGTAAGTATTGAAAATGTAGCGGAATGGGTGAAAAATGGTGCTTTCGCGGTTGGAATAGGAAGCGCCTTAACAAAAGAGGTTGCAAATGGCGATTATAGTTCTGTTGAAAGGGCTGCCCGTAAATTTATAGATAAGATAGCTTCAATTAAAGCACAGAGGCAAGTACAAAAAAAAGAAATGAAAACTATTTAAAGAACACAAAAAATGTTATAAAAAAAACCTTTTAAAAGGATCAGGACAAACTTAAAGTTTTTTGAAAGCGTTTATAAACTATCTGGGACGAGGTGAATAGCCATGAAAAAAGTTGTTACCATGGGCGAAATAATGCTGCGTCTATCGGCTCCAAATTATCAAAAATTTGAACAGGTTCGGTCCTTCGATGTTGTGTATGGTGGTGCAGAAGCAAATGTAGCCATATCACTAGCTCGTTTTGGCCTTCCTAGTTGGTTTGTCAGTAAGTTACCTAATAATGCAATTGGAGCAAGTGCTATGCAACATTTGAATCACTATGGTGTAAAAACCGATCATATATTGTTTGGTGGAGATAGGCTTGGTATTTACTTTTTGGAAAAAGGATTTTCTCTGCGTCCTTCTAAAGTAATATATGACCGAGAACATTCCTCTTTTGCCATATCTAAAGTAGAAGAATATGATTTTGATACTATATTTGAAGATGCAGAATGGTTTCATATTAGCGGAATAACACCAGCGTTGAATGAAGAGTTGTTTTTGATTTCAAAAAAAGCTCTAAAGACAGCAAAGAAAAAGGGGTTAACAACAAGCTGTGATCTAAATTATAGAAGTTCGTTATGGCCATTTGAAGTAGCAAGGAAAAAAATGACTGAATTAATTCCTTATGTAGATGTATGTATTGGAGTTGAACCTTTAGAATTATTCGGTAATAATGGAAAGGATATTAAGGATTCTTTACCTAAACAGCCAAGAATGAATGATTATCAAGAGATTATAGAAGAAATGCACCGAAAATTTCACTTTAAATATGTGGCAATGACGTTAAGGGAAAATGTATCTGTTAATCGAAATCGTTTGCAGGGGCTTCTTTCGAATGGAAAAAATTTTTATAATACATCAAAGTTGGAAGTAGAATTTGTTGACCGGGTTGGAGCAGGTGATGCTTTTTCAGCAGGGATAATTTATTCATTAATCTCAGGATTTAAAGAACAAAATGCAATTGAATTTGCCACCGGTTGCTTTGCCATAAAACATACGATTGAAGGAGATGCTAATTTATTGCAAACTTCCGATGTTGAAGATTTTTTAGACCAAAAAAGTTTATTTACCATAAATAGATAAACGAATCAACTGAAAAATTATTAATAGAAAGGAAGCTAAAAATGGTGCCTTTTATACATGAAAATTTTCTATTAAGAAATAATACAGCTGTTTCTTTATATCACCAATATGCAAAGAAAATGCCTATTTTTGATTTTCATTGCCACTTATCTGCAAAGGATATTGCTGAAAATAGAAAATTTAATAATATCACAGAGCTTTGGCTTGAAGGTGATCATTATAAGTGGAGAGCCATGAGAGTACACGGCGTTGATGAACAGTATATCACGGGAGACGCTAATGCTAAAGATAAATTTGCTGCATGGGCAAAAACGGTTCCATATACACTTGGTAATGCACTCTATCATTGGACCCATATCGAGTTAAAAAACTACTTTGGTGTTAATGAATTATTAAATGAAGAAACTTACGAAACAATTTGGAATCATTGTAATGATTTATTAAAGCAGGATGATTATTCTGTCCGAGGCTTAATACAACGTTCTAATGTAAAAGTCATTTGTACAACTAATGATCCGACAGATGACTTGCATGATCATGAACGAATTGCCAATCTATCAGATTTTCCTGTCAAAGTACTTCCTGCATTTCGACCTGATAAAGGGTTGGAAATTAATAAAGACACATTTATTCCATTTGTCAAGGAACTTGAGAAGATAGACAATCAATCGTTCTCTTCTTTTTCGGATTATGTACAAGCTTTAGAAGAAAGAATTCAATACTTTCATGAAAAAGGGTGTCGAATTTCTGATCATGGATTTTCTGAAATCCCATTTGCATCATTTGAAACTAATGAAATAGATTCCATTTTTCGTGCTGGTTTGACAGGAGAAACCGTTGGTTTAGAAGATGAAAAGAAATTCAAAACAGCCACCATGATTTTTCTGGCAAAAGCTTATAAAAAGAGAGATTGGGTGATGCAGATACACTTTGGTGTCATCCGCAACAATAATACTAAGATGTTTAGGAAATTAGGTTCTGACGCAGGATTTGATTCTATTAGTGACCAAGGCGAAGTTTCTGTTCCTTTAAATGGACTTCTTAATGTTTTGGATGAAGAGGACAGCCTTCCAAAAACAATTCTTTACAATTTGAATCCTATTTATAATGATTTGATTGGTACAACAATTGCGAACTTTCAAACGGAAGCAGGTATTCAAGGAAAAATACAACTTGGTTCTGGATGGTGGTTCAATGATACGAAGCCAGGAATAATCCGCCAATTATCATCATTGGCTGATCAAGGTTTATTGCAGCACTTTGTTGGGATGCTGACAGATTCACGGAGCTTTATTTCATATAGCAGACATGAGTATTTCCGTCGAATTTTATGCAGTTTAGTTGGAACATGGGTGGAAGATGGTGAAATTCCCAATGACCCTGTTTTATTGCAAAAGATGATAGAGAATATTTGTTATCACAATGCAAAGAATTACTTCAATATAAAGATTGATTAAGAGGAGGGACATAAAATGGAGATGAGTTTCCGTTGGTATGGAAAAACAGATTCAATTCCACTGGAATATATTCGTCAAATTCCTGGGATGGAAGGAATTGTTACAGCAATTTATGAAATTCCTGTTGGAGAGGCTTGGCCATTAGATAAAATTGAGGAATTAAAAACCACAGTTGAAGAAGCTGGTTTACACATTTCAGTTATTGAAAGTGTTCCTGTACATGAGGATATTAAAATCGGGTTGCCAACTCGTGAAAAATATATTGAAAACTATAAAGAAACATTACGTAATTTAGGTAAAGGTGGCATCCCGGTTGTATGTTATAACTTTATGCCTATCTTTGATTGGACACGTACTGATTTAGAATACCGTCTTCAAGATGGTTCAACAACGCTTATTTTTGAAGAAGTAGTTGCTAAGAAAATGGATCCTTTAACTGGTGAACTTTCCCTCCCAGGATGGGATTCCAGCTACAAAAAAGAAGATTTACAAGCATTATTTGATTACTACAAAAATGTAGATCATGAAAAGCTTTGGGAAAACCTAGAATATTTCATTAAAGAAATTATTCCTGTTGCAGAAAAAGCTGGTGTAAAAATGGCAATCCATCCAGATGATCCACCATTTGATATCTTTGGATTACCGCGCATAATTACAAACAAAGAAAATCTTGAAAGATTTGTGAACCTTTATGACAGCCCATATAATGGTTTAACAATGTGCAGTGGTTCTCTTGGTGCAGATCCAGACAATGATTTCGTTGAATTACTTCGCTACTTCGGAAAGAAAGGAAGGGTGAACTTTGTACATGCTAGAAACGTTAAACACTTAGAAGGAAAATCATTTCAAGAAAGTGCGCATCCATCTGAATATGGTTCAATCGATATGTACGAAGTTATTCGTACACTGAAAGATATTGATTATAAGGGGCCGATTCGGCCTGACCATGGAAGAATGATTTGGGGAGAAACTGGTAAACCTGGCTATGGGTTATACGACCGTGCATTAGGTGCAACCTATTTATACGGACTATGGGAAGCTGAAAATAAGCGAAGACAACAAAAATAATCATCAACTTGAGGAGGAGATTATCATGATAGTTCCATTTGAAGTTGACTTAACAGATAAAGTAGCCGTTGTTACAGGCGGGGGAGGTATATTAGGATCTTATTTTGCGGAAGCATTGGCAGAGTGTGGCGCAAAAGTAGCGATTCTTGACCTCAAACAAGATTCAGCGGATAAAATTGCAAATGAAATTATCAAAACTGGTGGAAAAGCAATCGGTATTGCCGCAAACGTACTTGATAGAGAATCACTCGAAAAAGCGAAAGAAATCGTTGAAAAAAATCTTGGAACTTGTGACATTCTTTTAAACGGTGCAGGTGGAAACAATCCGCGTGGAACAACGGATGATGAGTTCTATGATGTAGAAAAAGTAAAAAATCATCCGGATCTTAAGACTTTCTTTGAACTAGATCCTAAAGGTATAAGCTTTGTATTTGACTTAAACTTCTTAGGATCATTACTTCCATCTCAAGTATTTGCGAAGAGCATGACTGAGAAAAAAGGAAGTTGTATTATTAATATATCTTCTATGAATGCTTATACACCATTAACAAAAATTCCTGCATACAGTGGAGCAAAAGCAGCGATTAGTAACTTCACACAATGGCTTGCAACTTACTTTGCAAAAGCAGGTATCCGTGTTAATGCAATTGCTCCAGGATTTTTAGTAACAAAACAAAATGAAAAATTATTATTCAATGAAGATGGAACTCCGACAGCTAGAACTGGAAAAATTCTAAACAACACACCAATGGGAAGATTTGGTGAACCAATAGAATTGATTGGCGGACTTCTTTTCTTAGCTAGTGAACAAGCTTCAAGTTTTATTACAGGTGTTGTTCTACCAATTGATGGCGGTTTTTCTTCTTACACAGGAGTTTAATAAATACTGATAGTTTAGAAGCTTTTGTTTACATGTGTAGTAGAAGAATCAGATTTCAAGTATTATCTCTTAATGAGAGAGTTAATAAAATCACACATGTATACTAGTATAGCAAAAGTGATATTTTATCTATCTAAGTTCGGGGCTTACTAAAGTATTAATACGCTTGCAAAGATATAGAAAGTATGAACAAGGAGGTGAAACATGTGTTTTTATTTTTATGGAGTATATTTTGAAAAAGTAAGTGGATAAGAGTTATTTATCATGATGTTGCAAAGTAATTACCAGTTTTTCATTATCTC